>NZ_JAUBOQ010000017.1:26998-50745 GCF_036700325.1 Microcoleus sp. Z1_B2 | reverse complement strand
AAGGAACAGGCAAGATGCCTGTTCCACAAACAATAAAGAATTACAGCTTAATTCAAGGAACAGGCAAGATGCCTGTTTCACAAACAATAAAGAATTACAGCTTAATTCAAGGAACAGGCAAGATGCCTGTTCCACAAACAATAAAGAATTACAGCTTAATTCAAGGAACAGGCAAGATGCCTGTTCCACAAAGAATTACAGCTTAATTCAAGGAACAGGCAAGATGCCTGTTCCACAAACAATTAATTTTCCTGTGGGGAGTAGGGGTTGGGCATCCTGCCCGCCCTTGAAAGACTTATTAATAATGGTGCAAAATGTCAGTTAATCCATAGGTTTTGCACCATTCTCAAGCACTCTCAAACAGCGCCACTAATTTCTTGGCCTCTAAATCAACATTGTGTTGTTGAGCAACCCGTTCTGCTCCTGTTTTCCCCATTTGTTCTAGCTTTTCTAGAGGTGCTTCCAATACCGCGCGCATCGCTACGGCTAATGCTTCTGCGGAACCGGGAGGAACTAACCAACCGCAAACACCGGGTTCTACGAGCTCCGGGATGCCAGCAACATAGGTGCTAATTACGGGCCGATTGAGAGCGAGGGCTTCCATAATTACGACGGGCAAACCTTCGGCAAAACTCGGCAATACCATTGCGCGTGAAGCTAAAATCTCTTGCTGAACTCGATCGCCACTGGCCCAACCGGTAATTTCTATATGGTTTTGCAAACCAAGTTGCTGAATCTGCTGTTCAATATCCGATCGCAGCGGCCCGTCTCCTACGAGTACCAACTTAAACTCTAAGCCTTGAACTGCTAACTTGCTAGCAGCTTCTAGCAATAATAAATGACCTTTTTGTTCGCTGAGCCGGCCAATGCAAGCTAAGCGGGGTGCTGCGGGTATGGGGACGTAGGGTGCAGCTAAAAATGCAGCATCTACGCCGCAGTGTATGACGTGAATTTTTGACCAAAAAGTGCGATCGCACCACCGAAAAAGCTGACTTTTACCGAAGGAACTAACTGCTGCTACAAAGGTCGATCGTTTAATTTTTTCGTCTAAGGAAAGAAGTGTGGCTTTATCAAATTCTTCAGGCCCGTGAACGGTGAAACTGTAAGTCGGGCCGCCAAGCACGCGGCACAGCATTGCGACTGTTGTGGAATTTGTCCCGAAGTGAGCGTGAACGTGTGCTGTACCGGATTCTGCAAACCAATTTAAAAGAATGCAAGCTTCTGCTAAATAAGCTAGATGCAGCAAAATCCCCCGTTCCGAGTGCCAGCCAACTTTGAACATTAACCGCACAGCTTCGATGAATCGAATTGGTCTAGTTGCGGCAACGCGAAGCAAACCCCACGCTAACCCCTGTAAACCAACTCCTAAGATTACTTTAGTCGATTCTTGCTCTAGTTTGTCGGCTTCATCAACGAGTTCAGACTCGCAGGATCGGATCGAAAATCGTGCGACTTTCATGCCGCAATTTTCAACCGCTAGGACTTCTCTGCGGACAAAGCTGTGGCTGACTTTGGGATATTGGTTGACTAAATAAGCGATGTTCATGAACGGGGAGAAAATTTTATGGTAAAGCTTAGATTAGTTTAGCCTTTGGCTGCAATACGTGGGCAACAAATTTAGCTGATTTGTTGAGCTTATTTGAGCAGGGGCGGAGGGCGATCGCTTTTGGTGGGATGGGGGAAGTGACAGCGGGGCGATCGCTATTCCGGGGAGAGGAAATCAATTCACACATTTTACATTTTTAATACAATAGTCAGGACTGTTTTTAGGTAGTAGTCACAAACCTTTGATTTTCCCGCAAGCAGTTCGCTCGCCCTGAAAGCCTTTTTTTAGGGTTAGCAATCAAAAACTATCTCAAGTTTTTATATATGCAAACCACTCCCAATCAGGTTTAACAGCCCCCAGATTGCCTCAATAATTGGTAATTATTCAACCTGCAATTCCATCTAATTTCCTATTGTCACCTAAATTTTCCCGAAAATCACCAGCCCGAAAAATAATCGCCCAAATCCCCAAAAAACCAGCCACTCTCGCAACTCTCACAACTCCCCCAACACTCACCACCAAAGATTTTTCTGAAGCGACTTGCTCTGCATCTACCCAAGATGACAGCAAATAAGGTAAAGTAAACGGCACAAGAGTCTAGAACTCTCCAACTGCCGCAACTCGGCAAACCCGCCCCTGACCAGCAAAACTGGCCGATACAGGCGACATTAACCGCTAACCGTCAACCTCTAACAACCGACAAAAATGCAAACCTACTACTACGTTTTAGCCAGCCAACGCTTTTTGCTAGAAGAAGAAGCCCTAGATGAAGTGTTTAAAGAAAGAACTCGCAACTACAACGAACAAGAAAAACAAATAGACTTCTGGTTGGTCAAGCAGCCGGCTTTCCTAGAAGCACCGACAATGGCAGAAGTTAAAGCAAAATGCCCTCAGCCAGCCGCCGCTATTATTTCTACCGATCCTGTCTTCATCACCTGGTTGAAACTGCGATTAGAATATGTACTGACAGGTGAATTTCAAGCACCATCACCAACTATTCCTGATGCCCTTGCATCCCTACAGACAGCATGAATAAAAGAGCAAAATATCCGACAAAACAACTAACAACAATTAGGGGTAAATTGTACAAATTTATTTTGTCTCTCCCCCTATTTCCTGCTACTTCGATCGCCCTTTTGGTATTGACAATTTTATCGAGTTCTGTTAAAGCTCAGTCGAGCTGCCAACCGCCGCAGTCCGATGAATATCTACTGTTAATTGTCACCACAACACCCGAACAGCAAGAAAGAGCAAAACGCTCTTTCCCTGGAAATACTAACAACACAGTTTGTCGGTACATCAATGACACGGTGACGCGAGTTGGTGGCTTTCGCGACTCGCAAATCGCCAGCGATTGGGTTAAATACATCGAAGATGTTGTCGGATTGCAAGCTTACGTAGTACGATCGCCCGCAGCGGCACTACCCCAAAATTTGCCAGTCTACAACCCTCAGCCAGCACCAGGTTCAGAACCAATCACCAATTCTCCCAGTGGCAATCTTGCCTTCAATCCCCAACCCCTGGGCCCTGGTTATGCAGTGTTAGTAGATTACTTCAACCAACCGGAATTAGCAGGTCAAGTCAGGGAAGCATTAGGCACGCAAGTAGGCTTAGCTTCCTACGGCCAGCGTCCCTTTTTATTCGTCGCTTATACAACGGATCAAAACGCCGCTACTGCTGCTGTAAAAGCATTGAGCGATCGAGGTTTTTGGCCGATGTTAGTAGACAGCCGCCGAGTTACCGTAATTTCTCCCGCTGTTCGCTGAAAGCAAGAAGGAAGGCACTACACGGATGATAACACGGATACACGGATGAATTATCTAGTATTCATCATTCTTGACAAGGAAGAAGAAATAATAGCATTGTAGGGTGCGTCAGGTGAGTTTCTTAAACGATTATTGAGGGTTTAAATATCTGACGCACCTTACTAATTGTGACAATTGCTTAAGTTCTGACTAAATTTAATTAATAATTATTGTTGTTTTGGCTGTGGCTGATTGTTTTCGGGCTGACTTTCTGCCCGCTTTTTTGCTTCCATTGCGGCTCGGTAATCGGGTTTGTAGCGAATAGCTTTTTCATAGGAGGCGATCGCATCTTCGTATCTTTTTACCGCCACCAGTGCATTGCCGCGGCTGTACCAGGCTTCCGAGTAGTCAGGTTTGACATACACAGCTTCATTGTAAGATACTAGCGCATCTTCGTACCGCTTTAAATTGGACTGAGCATTTCCTCTATTGTACCACGCTTGATATTCTTTCGGGTTTAAATCTAAGGCTCTGCTGTAACACTCAATTGCTTGTTCGTACTTGCGTAATTCGTGGTAAGACCAACCTAAATTATACCACGCTTGATAATAATCCGGTTTTAATTTAACAGCTTTTTCGTAAGCTTCCACCGCTTCTTCATGCCTCCGCATTTTCAGCAAAGCGATGCCTTTACTGTACCACCCTTGATAAAACTTGGGCTGAAACCGCACGGCTTTTTCGTAGGCTTCAAAAGCTTCTTGGTTTTTGTTTAATTCTAGGAAGACATTGCCTAAATTGTACCAAGCTTCATAATTATCGAATTTGAT
This sequence comes from Microcoleus sp. Z1_B2, assembly GCF_036700325.1. NCBI lineage: Bacteria > Bacillati > Cyanobacteriota > Cyanophyceae > Oscillatoriales > Microcoleaceae > Microcoleus > Microcoleus sp. Z1_B2. The sequence goes on along the minus strand of NZ_JAUBOQ010000017.1, from coordinate 46,627 downwards.
TTCAACTGCTTTTTGATATGATTCAACGGCTCGATCGTACTGTTTTAATTTTTGGTGAGCTTGTCCCCGATTGTACCAGGCACGGTACAAATTGGGCTGAAATTTTACAGCTTTTTCGTAGGAAGTGATCGCCTCTTCGTACCGCTGCGAATCTAAGAGAACATCGCCTCTGCCTTCCCACGCTGCGGCATAGTCTGGCTGGATTTTCAAAGCGTTATCAAAAGATGCGATCGCCTCTTGAGACTGTTGCAACTTATCCAAAGCATAACCGCGTCCCGTCCAAGCTTCCAAGTATTCCGGCTTTAATTCTATGGCTTTATCATAAGCTGACTGCGATTCTCGATATTTTTTCAATTCATATAAAGTTTTGGCTTTTTCCTGCCACACTTCCGCGTAGTCAGGCCTGAGATTTATTGCTCGCTCATAAGCGGCCAGAGCTTCTTCAAATCGGCTTAAATTGTAAAGAGTATTGCCTCGGTTGTACAGGTCAGTTGCATTGGCCGCATTAAAAGTATTTACACCATAAATAGATGCTATAATACTGATGCCAATTAAACTGGCGATCGACAATATTTTTAAATACAGTTTTTTTCGGGATTTTAGCTGCCCCTTCGCAGCAGCAACCGGAGGCAATACAGGAACTGTACCGCTGAAAGAATTTTTCAATTCTTTAATAGCTTGCAGCGTTTCGCCGGCACTAGAATAACGTTGCCGAAAATCGTACTTTACCATCTTATCTAAAATAGTCGCAAATTCAGGGCTGACTGATGTTTTGTCCTGCCAAATTATTTCCTCTGTCTCGGTATTTTTTGGCATTTGGTGAGGATTTATGCCAGTGAGGAACTGAATTGCGATCGCACCGACGGCATAGATATCGCTGCTGAGTTTCGGGTTGCCGTGAGCTTGTTCGCTGGGCATATAACCGGGCGTACCGATGCTGACACTCAAGCTATTCTTGGGCTGAGGAGTGGTGATTTGAGTAGTAATTTCTTTGACGGCGCCGAAGTCAATTAAAACTAATTTTCCGTCTCTATCTCTGCGGAGTATATTGCGGGGATTGACATCGCGGTGAATCACATTTTGCTGGTGTACAAAGTCTAAAATTTCGAGAAGTTCTTGCAATATACAAATGACTGCATCTTCCTGCATGACTCCCGCAGTTCCTCCTTGGTAAGAGGAACCCCCCCCAGCCCCCCCTTGGTAAGGGGGGGAGCCAAGTCCAGCCCCCCCTTGATAAGGGGGGGAGCCAAGTCCAGCCCCCCCTTGGTAAGGGGGGGTTTGGGGGGGTATAATTTCTTGGCTTAAATCGTGACCTTCAATAAATTCTTGAACTAGGTAAAATTCTTGATTTTCTTCAAAGTAAGCAAAAAGTCGGGGAATGCGATCGTGATTTCCCAACTTGTACAAAACTTGTGCTTCAGTATCAAATAAACGTCTTGCTACCTGTAGAGTTTCCGGATCAGTTGCGTGAGGTTTAAGCTGCTTGACGACGCAGAGGTGATTGCCTGGTAGCTGCTTATCTTCCGCTAAATAAGTTTGAGCAAATCCGCCGCCTCCCAAGTGACGGATAATACTGTAGCGATTGCCGAGTGTTATTCCAAGCATGAGATTTACCTAATATTCCTAATCTTTTGGAGAATTAGCTTCCAACCAAGCTGTTAAATCTTCGGCATTAGAAAAATCTAACATGGCTTCTGCAAGATTCTCTAATTTGTCGATCGGCAATTGGCGAATGCGGCTTTCAATATCCGGGTTTATTTGACCTAAACGGCGACTTAGCAAACGCATAATTAACCCTACTTGTCCTTCTTGTCTGCCTTCTTGTCTGCCTTCTTCCCGACCTAAAGCCACTGAACCCTCTTGATCTTGAGCAAAAAACTCTTGCTGTTGTAATATGTTAAATTCCTCCTGTGTCAAACTAACTTGATTGGCAATTTCAAAAGCTTTCTGAATTTCCGGGACTGTGACCATTGTTTGAGGTACTTCATCCAAAGTGCCAGTAGTTTTGATAAAGTAAATCCACTTGTCCGTAAGAGTTTCCAGTCGATCCAATTCTTTCTTAAATTTTGGCAACTCTACAAATACTAACTCAATATCATTTTGTAGATAATCAGACAGGCGAGTTCTTTCTTTGAAGACAAAATGCGAAATCACATCTTGCTCGCCGCGAAACATTTCAAAATCAGTGATAGTCAAAGCAATCACAGGTCGCAGTTGCTTGTATAGTTCTCCCCTTGTTAATTGGAGTGCATAGGTTTTTGCTGCATTGTACAAAACTCGCTTGCCAAAGGCCTGTACCTTCAAAACTTGCATTTCGATAATCACGTATGTGCCGTCATTAAGTAGCGCTTTGACATCTAAGTAGCTGTTTTTTACTCCCGCTATTTGAGGGCCAAGATAAGGGTCAAGGATTTCTAAACTTTCAATTATCGATCGCCCTTCATAGAGTAGGGCATTCAAAAAACTAATCAGAATGTCGGTACTCTGGGCGGAGCCAAATATTTTCTTGAAGGCAAAATCAATTTTGGGATTGATAAATCTCATGTTATTTTTCTCCTTCGACATTTGTACTTAACACGGCTGCCAACCTTACTGTGACAGTCTGTTTGCTTTCTTTCTTGTTCCCTCCCCGAACTCGCGGGGAGGGTTAGGGTGGGGTTCTAGATTTTTTCGGACATTAAGATGCTCCCACTATAACTTAACTTCAAACGGCTTTCAAAATCTCGTCATCAACTGAAAAATCTATCTCAGCTTTGCCCCGCCCCGAAACTACATAATCATTCTGAAAAGAATCTTTTAAGCCAGAAACTAAGTCAAATTCCGGCTGCCAGTTAAGCTCGGTGACAGCTTTATTAACTGAAGCAAAAAAGTGCTGCAATCTCATCGGAAAAGCTTTCTTTTTGCCGAAGTCAAATTGTTTGGGATCGTAGTGTACAATCTTAATAGCATCAGGGGATTTACCTGCTGCTTGAATGCAGGCGCGGGCTAAACCGTCAAAGGTGACAAATCGATCGCCTGAAACGTTGTAAATTTGCCCGATCGCCCTAGAGTTGCCCAAAACCGCCGCCATTGCTTTAGCCAAATCCTGACAGTGCCCCAACTGCGTGAAGTGCATTCCGTTACCGGGAATCGGAATCGGTCGATCGCGCACAATGCGATCGAAAAACCAAGCCTCTAAATCGTTATAATTTTGAGGGCCGTAAATGTAAGTCGGGCGAATCGAAGTCCAAGGCAAACCGGACTCTGCCAAGTAATTTTCGGTTTCGCACTTACCCAAATGCCGGCTTTTAGGATCGGTAGCGTCCCCTTCAATATGAGGCATTTGATCCGACTTCAAATAAACCCCCGCAGAGCTCATGTAAACAAAGTGCTGCACCCGCCCTTTAAATATTTCAGCTAAAGGCTTTGTATCGCTGAGTTCGCGGCCGTTGTTGTCAAAAACCGCGTCAAACTCAACCGTCGATAACTTTTCTTTTAGTTGTTCGACATTTGTGCGATCGCCCTGAATCTGTTTTACGCCCGCAACCGGTACAGGCTTGTTGCCCCGGTTAAACAACACCACTTCATGCCCTTGTGCTGCTAAAATCTTAGTAAGATAAACCCCAATAAACCGAGTACCGCCCATCATTAAAATTCGCATTAATTTCGATGCTCCTTACAGTTAGTATAAATATCTTACAATAAAGTTATGCCCTAGGGCGTGTTTTCTATCCCCGGAGATCCCCCTAAATCCCCCTTAAAAAGGGGAGTAGGGGTTGACTTTGACACTAATTATTTCACCTTTTTAAGGAGGCTGGGATTTTGAATCTCATGAGAAATCACTCAGAGTAGATAATTCATCCGTGTATCCGTGTCCTCATCCGTGTAGTGCTTTCCTTCTCCAACACTTTCAATTTGCCTAAAATAGCCCTATGCAAGTTCCCCGGCTGCATCCAGAAACAATCGAAGAAGTCAAACAAAGAGCCGACATAGTAGACGTTATTTCCGGTCGCGTCGTCTTGCGGAAACGCGGGAAAGAATTCGTAGGTTTGTGTCCTTTTCACGACGAAAAATCTCCCAGCTTTACTGTCAGTCCCGGCAAACAAATGTATTATTGTTTCGGCTGCGGTGCAGGCGGCAATGCTTTTAAGTTTCTCATGGAATTGGAGAAACGCCCTTTCAGCGAAGTAGTATTAGAATTAGCTAAAAATTATCAAGTCCCCGTCAAAACAGTCGAACCGGAACACCGACAAGAATTGCAGCGGCAAATTTCTCTGCGGGAACAACTCTATGAAATCTCAGCACTAACAGCCAACTTTTACGAACACGCTTTGCGACAAACTCAAGGAGAAGAACCCTTAGCATATCTCAAATCAGAGCGCCAGCTAAGCGAAGAAACTATCCAACAATTTCAATTAGGTTATGCACCCCAAGGTTGGGAAGCACTTTACAGTTATTTAGTAGAACAGAAAAACTATCCGGCGCAATTAGTAGAACAAGCTGGATTAATTGTACCGCGAAAAAATGGCGGCAGCGGTTATTACGATCGCTTCCGCAATCGCATTATGATTCCCATTCGCGACACCCAAGGCAGAGTCATCGGTTTCGGCGGCAGAGCTCTCGGCGACGAACAGCCGAAATACCTCAATTCTCCCGAAACAGAACTGTTCGACAAAGGCAAAACTTTATTCGCCTTAGATACAGCCAAAACAGCCATTAGCAAAGCCGATCGCGCAGTGGTTGTAGAGGGGTACTTTGATGCGATCGCACTTCAAGCAGCCGGCATCTCCAACGCCGTCGCTTCCCTGGGAACAGCCTTAAGTTTAAACCAAGTGCGGCAGTTATTGCGCTACACTGACTCCAAACAAATTATCCTTAACTTCGACGCCGACAAAGCAGGAACTCAAGCAGCAGAACGCGCGATTGGGGAAATAGAAAAACTCGCTTATCAAGGAGAAGTCCAACTGCGGGTGCTCAACATTCCCGACGGCAAAGATGCCGACGAATACCTCAAAACATACTCCCCAGAACAATATCGAGAATTGCTCGAAAATGCTCCATTGTGGCTCGACTGGCAATTGCAACAAATGCTCGTAAATCAAGATTTGAAGCAAGCCGATACTTCCCAGCAAGTCACAAAAAAAATTATTAATTTATTAACTAACATCACTGACGACAATCAGCTAGCACATTACCTGCAAAAGTGCGCCGAAATTCTCAGCAAAGGAGATTTTAGACTCACAAAAATGATTGCTGAAAACTTGCTCAATCAAGTAGTCAGCGATTGGGCTAAGCGCCAGAGTCAAGACGAATCTTTGACAATGCCCCTGTTAATTAGAAACAAGCTGAAGCCGAACAAACAATATAAAAAGCAGCGTGCAAGCGGCGAAAACCAAAGCTCAAAATCAAGCTTATCTGCCGTAGCCCGCAGTCTTTTAGAAGAAGCAGAAGCGCAATTATTGCAGATTTATTTGCACTGTCCCGAATACCGCCAAGATGTCAGAGAAGCAATAGAAGCTAGAGACGTGCAGTTTAGCCTTTCTCACCACAGATTTTTGTGGCACCAGATTGTGAATGCAGAAATATTGCACAAAATGTCTTTACAAGTAGCGCCTTCAGAGTTAATATTGAAATTACAAGATAGCTTCATTGAATATCCCAATCAACTCAATCAAATCTCGCATTTATTTCACTTGAATGAGTTCTCAGAAAGAAATGTTTATCGCGCACCTCTAGTAATTAGATCGGCCCTCGCCTGTATCGAGCAAATTATCAGCATGAAGCGCCGCCGGATTGCACTCAATATGTGGGAAAAAGCCAAGGCCGCTAGCAGTGGCGAAGAGGCTATAGAATATCACCAACTATTCTGTGCCGAACAAGAATGGCTCAAGGAATTAGAGCGGCTGCGTCAAGTTAATTTTTACGATTTAACATCCGTGCCTTGGGGCTAATACCCTTTTAGATTTTAGATTTTAGATTTTAGATTGGAGATTGGAGATTGGAGATGACTCGTTCGATATAGGTGGGAAGCTAGGGCTGTTTCGGGGCAACCACGGGGAGTAGGGGTCGGATTGCCCCTACCGAAAAGCAGGGTTTTGTAGGGGCGGTGCCAAGAGTGCCCGCCCAGCCCATAGACGAGCGGGTAGGGGTTTCAGATATCGGGGCAACCACGGGGAGTAGGGGTCGGATTGCCCCTACAAGAGAATGAAACAGCCCTGGGTTTGAAGCTTGCGTGCGGTTACATTTTTTTAAACTGATATAAGGAATAAAGTCCCTACTAAGAACCCGTTTGTACTAAGGACTTTATTACTTTATTCAACGACCCTTTTAATAATCGCAAAAAAGAGTTTCGCGAGTATCTCTACCTGTCACGGGATTAGTACCTTTTGCCACTTTACAAAGTTTTTCTATCATATCGTCTCGCAGCAGTGTCTCAGTAAAATCTGCACCGTCAATGATAGCTCCTTCCAGCCTGGTATTGTAAGCGAAAGCACCCTCAAGGATAGCATTAGTTAAATTCGCTTTCATCATGCGAGCTAAATCTAAAGTAGCACCCGTGAAATTAGCGCCTTCTAAATTTGCTTCTTCCATATTGGCCGCAAAAAAGCTGACGCCCCGCAAATCTGCATTAGTAAAATTGCTGTTGCGAAGATTGGCTTTATTAAAGCTGTCGTCAGTCAGAACTTGGCCAGTAAAATCAGCGCCGACTAGGATTTCTTTGTCGTGATCCAAAGCGAAAGCAGGTGCGGGATTAATGCCGATCGCCCCAGCGGCAATTACTGCTAAAATAACAAAACTCAGCAAGAAAGTATAAATATGTTGGCGAATTCGAGAAATCATCATACAAGTTCAAGCTAATGAGCAGTCGTGACAGTTCTGAATTGAATTCTACCAGAAAGCGCGTCAAGCGTAGCTATCCCGTAGGGAATCGCCCGCTTGCCACCGCTGACTCCAATTCCCCCCAATCTCCAAACTCTAGGGATATCGGCACATTGGGAGAAAACTTAGTCGCCGAGTGGTTGCAGCAGCAAGGTTGGGAAATCCTGCACCGCCAGTGGCACTGTCGCTGGGGAGAGATTGACATCATCGCACTCGGAAGAGATGAAGAAAGCGCAAAAAACCGAAGTCTTCCCAATCACACATCCCAAACATTAGCATTTGTAGAGGTGAAAACTCGCCGCCGGGGAAATTGGGATGCGGGTGGAATGTTGGCTATTAATACCACAAAACAAGCCAAACTTTGGCAAACAGCCGAAATATTTTTAAGCACCCATCCAGATTTAGCCAATAATTATTGTCGCTTTGATGTCGCTTTAGTCAGGTGCGAACCTTCACAACAAAACACTAAGCAAATCTTACCACCATTAACAGCAGCGAACTCTCAATCCGCCGTTGCAGGTAACTACCGACTCACCCTGCAAGAATACATTCGATCGGCTTTTAGCATTTAAAAATATATAATAATTAAAATTTAGAGGGTAAAATCTCAAACCAATGCCCCTAGGTCATTTTTAATTGTTAACTTGCCTAGGCTGTCGCGCAGTTCTCTCTTAAGCTTTAACGGAGCTGAAAAAAGCGTTAAATCTTCTCCCGCTTTCCCCTTCTCTCCCTCTCCTGTTCTGTCATCACAGTTAATGTATATGCGTAGCAATCTAGGCCAGAGTTTCCGGGCAATATCCCAGACCCTTGACAAACTGCTGGCGAAACGCTTCAATTTCTTTGCGGTCAGGGCTGCCGTGACAAACCACGGCCACCTGGTAGCGGCGCATCACGCTCAGTGGCGACTGTCCGGTTTCCAAACTCCAAAGCGCCATTTGCAAGCGAATTTCAGGATCGTAAGGAATCCCGAGTTCGTTCATAAAAGCCCGAAAATCCCCGTGCATTTCGGGAGTTAAGTATTGGCTCATTTTCACCTTTACCACCCAGCCGTCAATTTGGTGAATAACAGTGATAAATTGCAAGGGAAGATGATGAGCCGTGCGTAGGTAATCCACGACTCTCAGAGTAAGGCTAGTATTGGCGATGTAGTAGAGGTATTCCATAACGATCCTTATGAGCAAAGCTGATGCTATACCTCTATCCTCGCGGGGTATACCCGCCACCACAAGGGGAAAAGCACCCGACTTTGGATGGGGGTTTTTACCCAATTTGTTACCCAGTTGACAGATCGATCGCACAGGAATTCACTTGATGACAGAGATGGACTGGTCTTTGGACGGCTACGACTACGAACTTCCGCCCTCGCGCATTGCCCAAAATCCCGTAGTGCCGAGGGACAGTTCTCGCTTGCTGGCTGTAGATTCTCCCAGCACCCAGCAACACCGGATTTTCCGGGATTTGCCAGATTTGCTGGAACCAGGCGACTTGCTGGTACTCAACAACACCCGCGTGCTACCCGCGAGGCTCTACGGGCACAAACCCAACGGCCCGGCTGTGGAGATATTGTTGATGGAAGAACGGCAGCACAACTGTTGGCTGGCTTTGGTTAAACCGGGGAAACGCTTAAAGTTGGGATCGCAAATTGAGTTTGATCCCATCGCCCCTGCCGATGAGAACTCTACCACAGCTCCTTGCTGTTGCCGAACCGATGCCACGATCCCCGATCGTCGTCGATTGACTGCAACAGTTATAGAGAGGGACGACGCAACAGGAGGACGGCTGTTGGAGTTTGACATCCCCACAGATGAGAATCTGGTGAAGTTTTTGGACGAATACGGCCACGTACCCTTGCCGCCCTACATCGACCATTCCCAAGCTTCAGCGGAACAGTACCAGACTGTTTATGCCGATCGGCTTGGGGCGGTGGCTGCCCCCACAGCAGGCCTGCACTTCACCGAAGAATTGTTCAGCCGCTTGGAACAGCGGGGAATCGAAAAAACTTTTGTCACCTTACACGTCGGAGTAGGGACGTTTCGCCCGGTGGAGGTGGCAGACGTGACGGCTCACAAAATGCACGGCGAATGGGTGGAAGTACCCGCCGCCACCGTCGAGAAAATCCGGGAAACTCAAGCCCGAGGCGGGCGGATCATTGCCGTGGGTACAACAGCAGTGCGAGCTTTAGAGGGAGCCGCCGCCGCGAGTGGCGATTTTTCCTTGCAACCTTTTTGCGGCCAGACTAATTTGTTTATCTACCCTGGTTACAAGTGGCGGGTTGTAGAGGGGATGATTACCAATTTTCACTTGCCCCGCTCTACTTTGATGATGATGATAAGTGCGATGATTGGAAGGCCTCGGCTGTTGGATTTGTACCGAGAAGCGATCGAGCATCAGTACCGCTTTTATTCCTTTGGCGATGCCATGCTGATTTTACCAGCAGCAAAAAAGGATTGATCGATCGGGCATCGGGTTCGCCCCATGCCCGGTATGCCGTTTCTATTCTTCCTCCTCTTCTTCATTGCCAGGATACACGAAGCTGTTGGAACGTCCAGTCAGAACAGATTTGCCCAGAGACAGAGCTTTCTGAGCTGCCACTACAGCTTTGCGCTTCCATGTGGCCTTACGCATATTCTTCTTGGATTTGGAGGTTTTCTTCTTAGGGACTGCCATGACGCTAAATACTTTCTGCTTATATAGACAAACAAACATTCTAGCCGATTTTGTCGGCAATGCTTACTCAAAAAACGGCAATAACTGCTCACCAACCAATATCAAGTAGTAGGGTGCGTCAGCGATTAGCTTCTGGAAAAATAGACAAAATCCCCTAGATCACGCACCCGCAGCAGCTAAAGTTCGTGAAAGTGGTAGATCACGACGCCAGTTACCGCATCGTTCTCGATACTCACATAATCCGTTTTGAGCAGTGCCGTGAAAGCCTCTTCCACTTCGGCAAAAGTAGCGCCGGTTGCCATCACCCCTTGGGTGACAGATAATCTTCCGTTCTTGGTATAAGCTGCCTTCAGGAGTTTAACCCCTAACTGGTCTGGAGTTTGCTTGGGATATGTCGCGGCGATCGCCCCGTTGCTGGGATATAGCGGTATACCTTCGCGAGATACGCCGAGTTTGCCCCTGAGACTGGCATTGTGTTCGTCCACCATGTTCGGCAGCAGCAGCAAGTCAAACAATTGCCCAAACCCAAACAAACCAAAGGTAAACAGCCACAGCAAACCCGTACCAATCTTGCCGTTGTAGAGGCGGTGGAGTCCGAAGGGGCCGAAAAAACAAGCTGCCCATAAAAGGTAACTAACACCTAAATTGCTCATTTTCTGACCGTCCTGCCTGGTTATTCTAAGAATTGGAGTCCTTTTATCCATTTTGTACTTTCTATCTGGTGTTTGAACAGTTTGACACCAGCAGATATTTGTGCATAGTCCGAAGTTATTGGTTATTTACTACCAATTCCCCAATTCCCCATGCCCTAGGCCCCATGCCCCATGCCCCATGCCCATGCCCATGAGTAATTTTGCGTAGCAATTCTTAACGCCAGCAACATATTTTCGCGGGCGAGAGCTTGGTAAACTGGAGGGCGTGGAAATTACAGCAGCTTAGACCTGGATTCCACACGGAGCGCCAAAGCAAGCGCGCCGCCAGCGCTGGCCGGACATACACGAGCGCGATCGCCCGCAGTACCCGACAATGGAAACAAGCGAGTAGTTATAAGCAGAAATCCAATAAACATATGGTAGATTCCCTCAAAAAACCCACTTTTGAAGAACTGCGGCCGGGAGTGAAAGCCCCAGCCAAAGAAACTATTCTCACGCCGAGATTTTACACAACAGATTTTGACGAGATGGCCAAAATGGACATCTCGGTAAACGAAGCCGAACTAGAAGCAATTATCCAAGAGTTCCGCGTTGACTACAACAAAAACCACTTCGTGCGGGATGAGGAGTTCGCTCAATCTTGGGATCACATTGACGGCGAAAAACGCCAGTTGTTCATTGAGTTTCTAGAACGTTCATGCACCGCTGAGTTTTCTGGGTTCTTGCTTTACAAAGAATTGGGACGCAGGCTCAAAGACAAAAATCCAGTGCTCGCCGAGGGTTTCAACCTGATGTCCCGCGACGAAGCGCGGCACGCCGGATTCCTCAACAAAGCGCTGTCCGACTTTAATTTGTCCCTGGATTTGGGTTTCTTGACAAAGAGCCGCAGTTACACATTCTTTAAGCCGAAGTTTATTTTCTACGCGACTTACTTGTCTGAAAAGATTGGTTATTGGCGCTACATCACGATTTACCAGCACTTAAAAGCCCATCCTGAAGACCAGATTTATCCGATTTTCCGATTCTTTGAAAATTGGTGCCAGGATGAAAACCGCCACGGAGATTTCTTCGATGCGGTGATGAGAGCTCAGCCTCAGATGTTGAACGATTGGCGCGCTAAGCTGTGGTGCCGTTTCTTCTTGCTGTCGGTGTTCGCGACAATGTATCTCAATGATATCCAGCGTGCGGGTTTTTATCGATCGCTCGGTCTAGATGCTCGCGAATACGACATCGAAGTCATCAAAAAGACCAACGAAACAGCAGGCCGCGTATTCCCCGTCATGCTGGACGTGAACAATCCAGAATTTTATGAACGGCTGGATATTTGCCTCAAGAACAATCAGCAGTTGACAGCAATTGTTGCTTCTAATACTCCGAAATTCTTGCAATTCTTCCAAAAATTGCCTTTGTACTTGTCGAACGGCTGGCAGTTGTTGAAGCTGTACTTCATGAAAACAATTGAATCACCTTCAGTACAGGGCGCTGTGCGTTAAGTTTTGATTTTTCATCCTCTGTGACGGCGGTTCTGCGGCAAGCAGAGCCGCTTTTTTTAGGTATAATGTTAGATTAGTTTTGATGCTCGATCGTGCGATCGAGTTTCAAATTCAAGCGAAATTTATGAAGGAGTTAATTGTGAGATGAAGGGTGAGTAATATGATATCGGGAAGACGCAACTCTTTTGTAGACTACAAAGCAGATGGACACAACTGGATAACTTTGATGACAGGAGAATACTATCCAGATATCTTACAAGAGGCTTGCCAACTTTACGAACCAGTTTTAGTAATGTTTGGGCAATTACTCAGGACTTCTGAATCATCAGTGCGCCTATTTATACAGATTTCTGAGGTTCCTAGCACATGGATGCGAGTTCAACTTCTCAGGGTGTTTCGCAAGTATGTTAGCCCTGAGATTCCAGTTGAAATGCTCAGAAGGAAAAAAAAGACAGCGGATATTTGCAATCAGTTTGGATCTCGTTTTAGGTCTGTTCAAGAAGTTCAAGCTGCATACATGACTCGTCCTATTCCTGACGAGGCAATGTCCGCTTTGTTGTGGGAATACAAAAGTCGTGGCAACAAAGGATACGACCTAACTGAAAGGTTTTTTTCCTTATTCCGCTTACATTTTCCATACTTGGCAATCCGAGGGCCAGAGCGAGCCGGAAAAGATATCCTGATGGGAAATGTCTTCGCAAACTATTCCAACCCGAAACGCCCAGTTGATTTTGCAATCTACGATATTAATGAAAATGAATTGCTGGCAATAGGATTAGCACGATATGATTCAGATAGAGGTGGTGCACAAGAAGACGATCGAACAGGCGGTTATCGTAGCTGTGCTGATGAAATCCTCAGTTACGCACAAAATCACAATTTAAGAACTAAGGTAATTTTTTTGAATGATGGGCCTGGTCTTTTACTCGGTTCAATGTGGGATGACTACGCAGATATTGAAAATAGTTGGCCAGATCAGATTATGGTATTGACACTGCGTATGGTTCCAGACCGAATTACAGTGGAATGGCTGCGTTATTAAAAATAGGAGTGAGAATGGCTACTGGTATTTCAAAAAAACAATCGAAAGATCAAGCTACATCCAATCTTAATGAAAGTAAATTAAACAATAGCTTGGATGCGTGTTTTTTATATCCGGGAAAACAGCCTGCTAGTGAAGTTTTAGGCACTAAGAAAGCTAAATGTGTAAAATTGTGGGCTAACAATGAACAGCCAAGTGGGCTGGATGAAAACCGTATATACTATGGTGATAACTTGCCCATTTTAGCAAATTTACTTCAAGATAACTCTGTTCAAGGTAAAGTAAAATTAATTTACATAGATCCGCCTTTTGCAACGAAAACTATATTTAAATCGCGATCTCAGACTGATGCTTATTCTGACTTATTAGCAGGTAACAGCTATATTGAATTTATTCGTCAGAGGTTGATACTATTGAGAGAGTTATTAGCTGATGACGGCTCAATATATGTCCATCTTGATGATAAAATGGCATTTTATATCAAGGTGATTATGGATGAAATTTTTGGTCAACGCAATTTTAGAAATTGGATTACTCGCAAAAAATGTAATCCAAAGAACTACACAAAAAAGACTTACGGCAATGTTTCAGATTTTATCCTGTTTTATAGTAAATCAGATACTTATGTCTGGAATCGTCCTGTTGAAGAATGGACAGATAAGCGCGCCAACAAAGAATATGAATACATTGAAAAGGAAACTGGACGGCGATATAAAAAGGTTCCGATTCATGCGCCTGGAGTGCGAAATGGCGAAACTGGAAAGTCTTGGCGAGGGATGAATCCGCCACCGGGAAAGCATTGGCAATTTCCACCTCAAACACTAGATGAAATGGATGCTAGAGGGGAAATATATTGGTCTGCAACAGGAAATCCCCGTCGCAAGATATATTTGGATAGCAGTAGCGGGATTCCCGTACAAGATATTTGGCTAGAGTTTCGCGATGCTCACAATCAGAATATTAAAATTACAGGTTATCCAACTGAGAAAAACCGCGATTTACTTAGTCGAATTATTCGAGCTTCATCAAATCCTGATGATTTAGTGCTCGATTGCTTTGCTGGTTCTGGTACGACTTTGAGTGTGGCTTCGGAGTTTGGGAGGAGATGGATAGGAATTGATAATAGTTCTGAGGCGATCGCAACTACTTTGCGCCGTTTTGCTAAGGGTTGCGAACGAATGGGCGATTTTGTCAGCCAGCAAACATCGCTACACCAGAATCCATCGGATGACGAGTCTCGCCAATTATCGCTTTTTAACTTAGATGAATCTATATTTCAAGCTGAGTCTCCCTTAGAAAAAAGCGAGATGATTAATAACTTTGATCTTTATGCAACTGATTCGTTTGCTGGGGAACTAGAAGATATTGTGAGGCAATGGAGAGAATGGCAGTAGCAGCGGACAATAAAACTCACAAAAAGCATTCCGCCACATCGCAAAAATTGGCTCGACTATTACCATATAAGATTTATCAACTATTAACCTGACTTGATATCCTAGCTGTTTTTCATAAAATTTATCGCCATTCCCCCTGAATAGTAAAAGCCGCCCAATAATAAGGATAACGCCACTCTTCCTGCTTCCACATTTCCAGTTGTGCCGCCCTCAATGCTGCCGCTGGCCTTAACCCTTTTTGCAGCATTCCCTGATAGAAACTCGACATTAATGTAGCTGTTCCTTCATCATCCACATTCCACAAACTCACCACAACTCGCTGAGCCCCTGCATACATAAATCCCCGTGTCAATCCTACCATGCCCTCGCCTTGAATGTTCTGCCCTAATCCGGTTTGACAGGCACTTAACACTACTAAATCTGCTGCTAATTTGAGATTGAAAATATCAGTAAGTCGCAGAAATCCGTTTAAGGGATTCCCCTTTTCATCTACCAGTGACAAGATGATTCCCGATAGTTCCGGGTTAGTGCTATTCGCTAAACCGTGAGTGGCAAAATGAATGATTTTATATTGGCTTAAGTTCTGACTGGTTGCTGCGGCGCGGCTGGCTTCAAAATCCAAAGATGCGGTGCGAGAAGTGGCAGGAACTAACGCTTGAATGATTTGAGCTTCTTGGCGAGTGAATTGTAAACGGCTCAACTGTATGTTATTGGCGCGGCTAGAGCGGCTTAAACCGAGATTTACTGATTCTATTGCTTGGGGATTGGCGCTATTAGACTGGATTCTGAGTCGTTCATCGTCAGCGCTAAAAACTGGATCGGCGAGCATTGCTAAAGTCCGAGTTGGGGGTTGTCTGTCATTGTAGTTTTGTCTTAAGATTCCCAAGGTGGAAGCGGAAGGCAGCAGCACAATTTCATGGTCTACAATTAAAGGCGGATTCGGATTTTTACCGGGTGTTTCAGGGATTGAGAGGGCGGCAAAGGGGAGGTAATTGAGAATGCCGTCGCCAACAATCAGCAGGCGTTTTTGAGCGAGTTGTGCTGCTACGGGCTGTAAAATAATTTGACTAAGCGTGTTGTTAGCTTCAGCAACTCGAGCGGGAATGTTTCGGTAGCGCGGGTTAGTCACAGCATTGCGGAAATTGCGGGCGGCTTTTTCGATGTCAACCTGTTTGGGCAATTCGTAACTGGTGATACTGGTTTTAGTCACAGCCCAGAGATAGCTGCGCTCTTTCCCTAAAGAATACTGGAGTAAAATTGTATTCTGATCGAGGATTTGTTGTTGAATCTGTGCCAATGTTAAAGGTTGCGGTTGGGTGAGGGTGGCGTACCGGGGACTGGTGGAGCGGATTTGGGCTTGAATGTCCTGATATTGTCCTAGTAAAGTTTGCCGTTTTTGGTCTAATTCTACTTTTTCTGCGGGGGTATGATTGGGGCGGCTTAGAGTTTCGATTCGGCGTGTTTCTAAGGCATCGAGTTGCTGTTGTAAATTGCGTTCTTGCTGCAATAATTCCGGGGCTACACCTTGGCGAATATCGGCGTTTGCTTCTTGAAGAAGTTCGAGAAGGCTGCGGGCACGGGAACTTTCGCTGGCTTCTAAGGCTTTGCGATCGTAACCAGAGTTGGGATTGGTTTTGTGCAGTTCCATTAACAGGTCAATGTATAACTGGTAATAGTGTTGTACGGTGGCAAAGTATGAGATGCGGAGCTCGTGGTTGGTAATTTTGGTGCGGAGGTTTTCGATGATTTTGATGGAGGTTTCAATGTCAGTGAGGGCTGCGATTAAATTGCCTCGATCGCCTTTGAGAATAGCCCTATTGTAGAGGGTGAGGGCTTCCCCAGGACGATCGCCCACAGCGCGAAACAGTGGCAGGGCTTGGTTGAAATATTCTTCTGCTTTCTGCTGTTTTCCCAATTCTGAGTAAGTATTACCTGCATTGTTGAGGGTGTGGGCTTCTCCACGCGGATCTCTCGCTTTTTGTCTCAAATCGAGGGCTTGTTTGTAGTAGTCGAGGGCTGTTTGTTTTTCTCCCAAATCTGAATAGACTAAGCCAATATTGTTGAGGATAGTGGCTTCCTTAGCCCGATCGCCCATAGCGCGGAATAAGGGAAGGGCTTGGTTGAAATACTCTTTTGCTTTCTGTTTTTCTCCCAAATCGTTGTAGGCTAAGCCGATGTTGTTGAGTGTGGTGGCTTCTGCAGTGCGATCGCCCAAAGATGTGTCGCTGTTTGCGGGTAGGTTCGAGATGTTGCTGAGGTTGATACTTGCTTCAGGGCGATCGCCCATTTCCCGAATTAGGGAAAGGACTTGGTTATAGTAGTCGATGGCTTGCTGTTTCTCTCCCAAAGCATAGTAGACGGCGCCGATATTGTTGAGGATGACGGCTTGTTTAGGGCGATCGGCTAAAGTCCGATTCCAAGCAAGGGCTTGATTGTAGTAGTTCAGGGCTTGCTGTCTGTCTCCTAATCTATTAGTAATGAAGCCCATTTGATGCAGCGTGTAAGCTTCCTTCTCCCTATTTCTAAGCATTTGATAAAGCGAACGCGCTGCATCAAACTTTTGCAAGGCTTCCTGATAAGATGCTGCTGTTTCTTGAGCGAATAATCGCCTAGCTTCCTGAATCAATTGATCGGCTTCATCTGTTTTTTGATTTAATAGTTGTTTGTTTTTCTGAATTAATCGATCGGCTTCCCCATCCGGGATTTGATTTCTACTGACATCGAGGGTGGTCAGATATACCAATCCCGCTAAAGGTTGGGCATCTGCGATTTGATTTCTACTGATGTGTAGGGCGGTCAGATTTGTCAATCCCGCTAAAGGTTTGATATCTGCGATTTGATTGGATTCGATGAAAAGCAATATCAGATTTGTCAATCCCGATAATGGTTTCACATCGGCGATTTTATTGTCACTCAAATAAAGAAAGTTTAACTCAGTCATTCTCGATAAAGGTGTCACATCTACAATTTGATTAGATGCGAGGGACAGCCCTGTTAGATTAGTCAATCCAGCTAAAGGTTTTACATCGACGATTTGATTGGCTTCGAGGAAAAGATCCGTCAGATTAGTCAGTCCCGATAATGGTTTCACGTCTGAGATTTGATTGAAATTGAGGACGAGATATCTCAGATTTGTTAGTCCCGATAAGGGTTGCACATCTGTTATTTGATTTCTACTGAGGTTGAGCTTTCTCAGATTGGTTAATTTTGATAATGGTTTGATATCGACTATTTGATTGCGAATCAGGGAAAGTTCTGTGAGATTAGTCAGTGTTTTTTGAGCGCGATCGCACTCTTGTGTTTTTGCTTTTGATAGCAACACCTCCACCGTATGTCTGGCTTCAGGGGTCAAATTCTCTTTGTTGCTACAAAAATCAGCAAAACTTTCAAATGTCTGGGGATTTGGCGCGGCGGCAGATCCCATCAAGATAGTCGCACCTACAGCTAACCCCCAACGCCCCCAAATCGAAAGTATGGGATTCATAAGCACTCGCTCAAAAAAAGACATGATTAGCTGCTATCATAATCTATCGCACCTTGTGATCCGCGCTTTTCCTTCCGGCTGGCCAATTAGATCGGGAGCATTTGGTGAAACAATAGTCGTTACTGCTTCTCGCTGCACTCTCCAAGCATTATTAGAAGCCGGGTGTTTCCAAACAACCCGGTTTCTCATCAAAAATTCGGTTTCTGCACAAGTCCTATTTTAGGTTACTCTATATTCAGGAATTTTAAATTAGCGATCGCCCTCAAATTTAGGATCTATTATTTGCTGCTGTTTTATGAAAATCAAGAAAACACAATTTAACAAATCGAATGTTATTTTTTCCCTAGCAATGCTAGGCATTTTTCTATTTTCCTTAACTCTCCGCTTTTGGGAACTAGAGCGATTTAACACCTTAGTATTTGACGAGGTTTATTACGCTAAATTTGCCAACAATTATCTCACAAAAACTCCTTTTTTCAACGCTCACCCGCCTCTGAGCCAGTACATAATTGCGATCGGCATTTGGATCGGCACTCACCTTCCCTTCGGCAAAACCGCCGTCAACAGTATGGCTGGCTCCCTGCTTTCTCCTTGGGATTACCGCTGGCTGAATGCTCTCACAGGTTCCTTTATTCCCCTAGTTGTCGGAGCCCTAGCTTATCAGCTCGTTGGGCGCCGCACCTTTGCTTTTCTGGCTGCTTTATTTATCGCCTGCGACGGTTTGTTTTTAGTTGAATCTCGCTACGCGCTGAACAACATTTATCTAGTTTTGTTTGGAATATTAGGCCAGTTATTTATTTTAAAATCAGTAGAAGCTGAAGGTAAGAAGCGCTGGTTTTGGCTGGTGCTAGCCGGGATAGGTTTCGGCGCATCTGCGGCTATCAAATGGAACGGATTGTGGTTTCTTTTCGGTACTTATCTGATGTTGCTGTGCGCTTGGGCAGTTCGTTTTATTCAGGGAAACAAAGAAGATGAAGAACAGGTTCGCGAGGTTAATTCGGCTCTAATTCCTCCCGAAAGTCCCGTACAAAAACTGACTCAACTCAGTTTTATAGAAGTATGGTTTAGTCTAGCTATTATTCCTATTTTAGTTTATAGCATATCCTGGATTCCTCACCTGCACTTTAATCCAACTCCCAATTTCTGGCAGATGCAAACGGAAATTTTGACTTATCACCAGCGGATTAAAAGCGGCCCAGATGTACATCCTTACTGTTCCGCGTGGTACGGTTGGCCGTTGATGCTGCGCCCGATAGTTTACTTCTTCAAAAAAGCTAGCAACAATGCCCAACCAGATCCGGTTTTGCCGCCTTTACCTGAAGGTGCAACTGAGGTAATTTTTGACGTTCACGCAATGGGAAATCCCTTCCTTTGGTGGCTGTCAACCTTAGCTTTAGTGCTAGTAATAGGAGTTTTAGTTCACCGGATTTTGGTGTGGCTGAAAACGCGCAGCGAGGCTTCTGTTGACACCATAGAACAGCAGCGGCCGATTTTGTTTCCGCCGACTGCTGAAATGTGGCTGGCGTTATATTTAATAGTTAATTGGGCCGCTAATTTGCTGCCTTGGGTGAAGGTGACTCGCTGCATATTTTTGTACCATTATATGGGCTGTTCTGTGTTTTCAGCCTTAGCACTTGCTTGGTGGGTTGACAGGTGGCTGCACAGCCCTCAAACTCGACTCCGAGGGATGGGGGTAACAATTATTTTTCTGGTTTTGGGTGCTTTTATTTTCTGGATGCCTATCTATTTGGGACTGCCTTTGTCGCAAATGGAATGGAAAATTAGGATGTGGCTGCCATCTTGGGTTTAAGCTAGAAATAATTTTTTTATTAACGGGCAAGATGCCCGTTCCACAAGAAAATTAAGTTTTGTGGAACAGGCATCTTGCCTGTTCCTAAATAAAGTTCCACAAGAAAATTAAGTTTTGTGGAACAGGCATCTTGCCTGTTCCTAACCAAGGTGCAAGATGCCCGTTCCACAAGAAAATTAAGTTTTGTGGAACAGGCATCTTGCCTGTTCCTAAATAAAGTTCCACAAG
>NZ_JAUBOQ010000017.1:4894-26898 GCF_036700325.1 Microcoleus sp. Z1_B2 | reverse complement strand
AAAATTAAGTTTTGTGGAACAGGCATCTTGCCTGTTCCTAACCAAGGTGCAAGATGTAAGTTATAACATTTATGACAAAGGTGAGTTGGGAAAAGCGAGCATTATTTTTGATACAGTGCTCGATAAACTGGTTCGCCCCGTTTCAGAGTAGCAATTTCTCTTTCAGTAGGAACAGGCAGGGGATTTTCTGCTAGCCAGTTGTCGCCATTTTGACGTTTGAAACTGGGGTGAGATGAAAAGCGATCGCACATTTCGCTTTCTACTTCCTCAATATCTGACTGGATAAAAACTTCGCCGCCAATTGCCAGATAAGTTGCCAATTCGTTGACTAATTCCTGCTGTACCACCCGCCGTTTGTGGTGCTTTTTCTTGAACCAGGGATCGGGAAACTGAATGCTAACTCGCTGCAAAGTACCTGCGGGTAAAGTTTCTAAAATCGGCTTCAGGGAACTATTCGCATTGCAAAACAAATAGTGCAAATTTGTCAAGGCTTTTTCGTCCCGCCAAAGATTCGCCTCTTCTACCAGAGGTTCCCGAATTTCTAATCCTAGAAAATTCCAGTCAGTTTGTACTTGCGCCATGTGCCACAAAAACCGTCCTCTGCCGCAGCCGATATCTAAATGCAGCGGTAAATTTAAGTCCGCATAGATTTTAGTCCAATCCGGGGGACTTGCAGATGCTTGATATCTAATTGATAGGGGATTGACGTGTTCCCGCACTCTTACTCTTGCCAATTTTGCTGTCTCCTGAATGTAATTTTTAACCGCTGATGAAGGCTGATTAACGCCGATAAATATTGATGTTTGCGATGTTGTTCAATACTTTTTAATTAATGAGCAATTAAAATTTTTCCGCGGAAAATTTTAATTGCTCATTATTGCATTAGGCTTCTGGTTCAATGCCTGCTGCTCTTAATTGGGCGGCTAGTCGATCGGCTTGCTGTTGAACATTTGCTTTTTCCTGCCGTTCCCTTTCTACCATCTCTACTCCCCACAATAACATCTCTCCGCTATCATCCCACCACCGCAACCAATATCCCGTTCTTTCGGCTTTTGTTCCCTGCCAAACACCCAGAAATAACCCAACTCCTGAAATCCAATAACGGCCGAAAGCATCGGGTGGTTGTACTTCATACTTTACTGATGAATCCAAATGGTAGACTTCTAACACTCCGGCGGCTGGTTCAAAAAGTGCATAGACTGGAACGCGCAATATTTGCTCGTAAAAATACCATTTGCCGGGGGGATAAGTTTGTTTACTAGAATATTCATCGTTGGGACTAGCTGACAAAAATTCCATCACGATCGCCGGGACTTCTCCTTCTAAGTTGGGAGTGTAACTACGGCGAATTTCTTGACTGGAAAGCGACTGAACGTTGCGGGCATAAAACCAATCTGGATCTTTAATAACTAGCTTGCCGTTTAATGTAGCGCAAATTCCCATGTTTGGGGCAACTAATATTCCTGTTAAAATTAGCCCTGCGATTTCTAGGATTTCGCGCAAGGTAGCAGCGAGCAAGGGCTGGTCGATATTTTCCACAGGTTCCTCGTCTAAAATGAAGTCGTCTGGCAATTTTTCCCAGGTAATTTTTAAGTCGGCTGTACTGGCTGTCACGGTATTTTACCTCTTACGTAGACTGCTGGAGCGCGGCTCGCAATACTTCGCGATGAAAGAGCGATCGCTCTACTATAAATTTTATCCTGTCTGGCGATAAGGCGTCGCCGTTAGCATAATGTTCGATCCAGGTTTTGCTGATTAAATAAGGATCGTCTGGCAATTCTGATAATAAGTATCCCGGCATTTCTAGCTCTTCCATTAACTGGCTGACTTTGGGATCGTAGCTGAGAGCAAAACAGCGGCATTCTTCGGATGCGGCCATAATTAAACTGTGGTAGCGCATCCCGATCGCCATTTCGACACCCCGGAACACTCCTTTCAACTTTCTCGGATCGTCTAAACTGAGAATGCAGCTCCTTTTGGGCAGGGCTTCGTGCAAATGTTGGGCAATTTCTAAGTCGTGAGACGCTTGAAAAGGCAGCAGCAAAATTAAGGTGCGAGTTGCTTTTTGAAAGTCAACTAAAGCTTGAGTTAAGATTGACAAACGGGCGGGAGTTAGTGTAGAGTGAGAACGCAAACAAACAGCTACTCTGGGCGCAGGTAAATCCCACAAACCCGACACGGGAGAATTCTCCAAAGCCCACACGGGATCGGGCGCTAAAGTAAAGGGAATTTGCCAATCTGCAAGTAAAGTAGCTGAACCTTTATCCCGCACGCTGACGGCGGTGCATCCAGCAAAACAGCGCTGAGATAACTTGCGAGTCATTTCGCGCTTCAAAGGCCCAATTCCCTGGGCCCAAGCAACAGTTTTTAAGCCCATCTGCTGCGCTAATCCCATCAAACCCCCATAATAGAAAGGGCTCACCATGCTAGTAGCGTCTTGGATTAAACTACCGCCGCCCCAGATTAGGGCGTCGGAGGTGCGGAGTGCTTCGATAACTTGAAAGGCATTCATGCGATCGCGCGCAGCTACCCCGTACCGCTGATTTGTCTCGACAGGATTGCCAGACAGGACGATCGGCGTCACGCCATCAGGTAACATTTGCAGTAGCGATGCCAACAGCGCCTCGTCGCCGCCGTTGCCTTTACCGTAATAGCCGCACAAAATTGCTCGCATTTCTACTCTTTTCTTTGTTGGTAATGGGGAATGTAACTATTTTAGATTTTAGATTTTGGATTTTAGATTTTTTTGAGATTTGAAATTTGATAATACTAATACCCAAAAAAATGTTACTGTCAGCAAACTTCAAGGCTTTACGTCATCAGTCAGCTCAAATCGCAAATCTAATAAAATCTCGAATCGCTAATCTAAAATTGTATGACGGGCCCAAAAACAGGTACAAGTCCCGACTTAAGTCGTGGATGCTCCTAAAATTTTAGACTAAAGCTCAAGCTCCAAGATTCATCTGTGGAGTAAATCTAAAATCTAAAATCTAAAATCTAAAATCGACTGACTCATCATACTTTATATGACAGTTGCCTAAGTCCCGATCGATAAATCTTTCATCTTCGTTCACCATACAAAAAATGCACGCTTTGTCAATTCCCACCTGGATTATTCACGTCTCTAGCGTCGTCGAGTGGATTGCCGCCATCTGGTTAATTTGGACTTACGGCGAAGTCACTCAAAACCGAGCTTGGTGGGCCCTTTCCGCCGGAATGCTGCCCGCTCTCGTCAGCGCTATGTGTGCCTGTACATGGCACTATTTTGACAACTCCCCAGCCCTAGAATGGATTGTTACCCTGCAAGCGGCGATGACTCTATTCGGCAATTTTACTTTGTGGGCGGCGGCTTGGTGGATTTGGCGATCGGCTCAACCAGAAAAAATTAAAGATTGAAAAAGAGGTAAATATTTTGAAAAAAATCACTATTTGGGTCAAATTAGCCGCGAGTTCGCTGTTGTTGACAGCCGGATTTTTGCTTCCCAGCAAAGCCAGCAACACTTCCTGGCAACTTGCCCAACAGCCTAACTGCAAAAGTCCTCAAACTACACAGGAGCAGAATGCGTGTTCCAGTCAAGAGTTTCAGGCAGCAGACAGAAAACTCAATCAAGTATATCAGCAACTTCAGCCGAAACTCAACAGCAAACAAAAGCAAAGATTGATAGTAGCACAGCGTAGTTGGCTCAAGTTTAGAGATGAATCTTGCAATTATGAAATGGGGCAGTTTGAAGGTGGAACTTTGGCTGCTTCTACCTACGGTTATTGCAGAGCGAGGGTGACACAAGAACGGGTTAAAGACTTGGATCGTTATTTGAAACAAGCAAGTTTGTAACAGTGCGATCGCTATTTAGTAATGCAATCGATACCCACCCTACGAGAGAACAACGATTGAGTCCCAAATTTTTTTATAAAAAACTCCCTGAAAACCCTGTGACTTTAGTCCAGGGATGAAAGGGCATCGCAGGATTTATCCTGCCTACCAATTTCCCAACTACCAAATGCAGTAAAATTAATCAAGGGAGGTGAAAGTCAAATGTATGCAGTACAAAAAGATATCTGGCATTTAAAGGGATTCGACAAATCCATTGTAGAGCAACTGCTGAGATGGTCAAACAATCTGTTTAATGTCGGGACTTACGAAAGTCGGCAACGATACTTTAAAGACAAAAGTGCGGTTAAATATCCCGACTTGTACAGGATTGCTAAAACTAACGAGAATTACAGCTTACTTTACTCGCAAGTCGCGCAACAATCCCTTAAATCTGTTGCTGAATCTTTCAGCTCTTTCCGAGCCTTAGAAAGGTTAGTCAAAAAAGGGGAAATCAATCAAAAACCCAGATTGCCTAAGTACAGAACCAAAGGCGGTATGTACCAAGTTTCCTATCCGGGACAAGCCTTAAAAATAGTCGGCAATAGGGTAAGACTCCCTCTAGGAAAGCAAGGGAAAGAACACTTCGGGACAGATGCTCTCTGGATTCCACTACCAGAAAGGCTTAAGGGTTGCCAGATTAAAGAACTCAGGTTAATCCCTAGAAATGGTAAGGTCTGGATTGAATACGTCCATGAATCTCTTACCAAGCAAGCTCCTAGCTGTAGTCTCGAAGTAACAGGGATTCTGGGCATAGATCATGGTATCAACAACTGGCTAACTTGTGTTTCTAGCAATGGTAAGCCATTTATTATTGATGGTCATAAGCTGAAATCTTGGAACCAAGAGTTTAACAAACAAAAAGCCAGAGTTCAATCAGAACATTCCCGACATAAGCTACCTCAAGGATTCTCGTCAAAAAAACTGCAACAGTTATCGGAAAATCGCGCCAGAAGAATGAGAGATGCGGTTAATAAAGCTGTCAGAACTATCATAGATTATTGCGAAAGTTACCAAATTAATGTCATAGCCTTTGGTTGGAATAAAGGACAGAAGCAAGAGGTCAATATGGGAGGAAAAACCAATCAGAACTTTGTCCAAATACCGACAGCTAAAGTCAAAGAAAGATTACAACAAGAATGCGATTCTCTAGGATGGAGATTTGTAGAACAGGATGAATCTTACACTTCAAAAGCCAGCTTCTTAGACCGAGATTTTCTGCCAGTTAAAGTTGGTGAAAAACCTGACAATTGGCAACCATCAGGTAAAAGAATCAAAAGAGGTTTGTACCGTTCGGCGAGCGGATTAATACTGAATGCAGATGTAAATGGTGCTGCCAATATCATCCGAAAATCAAATGTAGCCATAGACTCAATTGTTGAGCGAGTGGGTAGTGGGTTGCTGACAAACC
Source organism: Microcoleus sp. Z1_B2 (assembly GCF_036700325.1). Taxonomy (NCBI): domain Bacteria; kingdom Bacillati; phylum Cyanobacteriota; class Cyanophyceae; order Oscillatoriales; family Microcoleaceae; genus Microcoleus; species Microcoleus sp. Z1_B2. Next base: position 21,619 of record NZ_JAUBOQ010000017.1, on the reverse strand, counting down.
CTTTAAGAATCAAACTTTGGGTGGGTTCATCCCCCAAAGTTTGTCCTTAAGAATCCCCGTGTCTTCAGACCGGGGAGTGTCAATTGATCTTTCTCTATCCGGATGGTGTACAATCTAAAATCTAAAATCTAAAATCCAAAATCGCTATGTCCTTCGTTGGTTTGCACATTCACAGCGATTATAGCTTACTAGATGGGGCGTCTCAGCTACAGCAGCTCGCAGAACGGGCGGTGGAATTGGGGATGCCCGCGATCGCCCTTACAGATCACGGGGTGATGTACGGGGCGATCGAGCTCATCAAAGTTTGCCGAAATAAAAATATCAAGCCGATTATTGGCAATGAAATGTACGTCGTCAACGGCGACATTGAAGTAAAAGTTCGAGGTAGAAGAAAATACCATCAAGTTGTTTTAGCTAAAAATACCCAAGGTTATAAAAACCTAGTCAAACTAACCACAATTTCCCACTTAAAGGGAATGCCAGAAAGAGGTATTTTTGCCCGCCCCTGCATCAACAAGGAACTGCTAAAACAATACTCCGAAGGTTTAATTGTTACCAGTGCTTGTTTGGGCGGCGAAGTTCCCCAAATGATTCTGCAAAACAAGCTAGATACTGCCCGTGAAGTAGCCACATGGTATAAAGAAGTATTTGGAGAAGATTACTATATAGAAATTCAAGACCACGGTTCCCCGGAAGACCGGATTGTTAATGTTGAAATCGTCAAAATTGCCCGCGAACTCAAAATTAAAATAATTGCCACCAATGATTCTCACTATATTTCCTGCAACGACGTAGAAGCACACGATGCTTTGCTGTGCATTAACACCAACAAACTGATTGAAGAAGACAAGCGGATGCGCTACAGCGGTACTGAATACCTTAAGTCCGCAGAGGAGATGGCGCAACTGTTTCGAGACCATTTGGATGATGAAACAATCAAAGAGGCGATCGCAAATACCCTAGAAGTCGCAAATAAAGTATCGAGATACGAGCTCACAGGAGAAGCTCGAATTCCCACAATTCCAATTCCCCCCGAACATACAGCCGATACTTATGTAGAAGAAATATCCTGGCTGGGACTCTTAGAACGCCTCAAATCCCGCACCAGAAATGAAATCCCCCCAGTCTACAAACAAAGACTAGAATACGAACTGAAAATGCTTCAGCAGATGGGATTTTCGGAATACTTTTTAGTAGTTTGGGACTACATAAAATATGCTAGAGACAACGATATTCCAGTAGGGCCAGGACGCGGTTCTGCCGCAGGTTCTCTAGTTGCCTACGTCCTCAAAATCACCAATATAGACCCCGTACACCACGGACTACTATTCGAGCGATTTCTCAATCCCGAACGGAAATCTATGCCAGACATTGATAGCGATTTCTGCATAGAAAGGCGGGACGACATGATTAAATACGTTACGGAAAAATATGGTAGCGAGCGCGTAGCGCAAATTATTACTTTCAACAGAATGACATCAAAAGCTGTCTTGAAAGATGTTGCCAGAGTGTTAGGTATTCCTTACAAAAAAGCCGACGAAATGGCTAAATTAATTCCCGTGTCCAGGGGAAAACCGGAAAAACTTAAAGTGATGATTTCCAATGACACACCTGCACAGGAATTTAAAGACAACTATGAAAATACAATTTGCATAAATGCAGAAACTGGTACTGAAGTCCCAGTCCGTCAGTGGATTGACATGGCAATTCGCATTGAAGGAACCAACAAAACCTATGGCGTTCACGCAGCAGGTGTGGTAATTTCTTCAGAGCCATTGGATGAACTTGTACCGCTGCAAAAAAATAATGAGGGTGCTGTGATTACCCAATATTTCATGGAAGATTTGGAATTTTTGGGGCTGCTGAAAATGGACTTTTTGGGCTTAAAAAATTTAACAACGCTCCAGAAAACTGTTGATTATATTAAACAAACCCAAAATCTAATTGTCGATCCAGAAATGCTACCTTCTGATATTGAGCGCAGAGCTCAAGAGACTTTTGGCAGAATCAAAAAGTTACCAGATGATGTAGATAAAACCTATAGACTTTTAGAAAGAGGAGATTTAGAAGGTATTTTTCAGTTAGAATCCTCTGGAATGCTGGATGTAGTGAAAAAACTCAAACCTTCCTGTCTTGATGATATTTCTTCTATTTTGGCACTTTACCGACCTGGGCCGCTGGATGCAGGTTTGATTCCTCAGTTTATTGACTGCAAGCACGGTAAAACCGTTGAGTACGATCATCCGCTATTAGAACCGATTTTAAAAGAGACTTACGGAACGCTTTGCTTTCAAGAGCAAATTATGCGGATGGCTCAAGATTTGGCAGGCTATTCTTTGGGGCAAGCTGACTTGCTGCGGCGGGCAATGGGCAAGAAGAAAGCTGATGAAATGCAGAAGCAAAAAGAAACGTTTATCGACGGCGCAACTAAGAATGGAGTCAGTCAAAGAATTGCTGAAAAGTTGTTCGCGCAGATGCTACAATTTGCAGAGTATTGCTTGAGCTATGATACGCAGATATTGACAGTGGAATATGGGCCGATGGCTATTGGCAAAATTGTTGAGGAAAAAATTGAATGTACTGTTTATAGTGTGGATAGCAACGGTTATATTTATACACAGTCAATTGCACAGTGGCATCGCCGGGGGCAGCAGGAGGTCTTTGAGTATTGCCTGGAAGATGGCTCGATAATTCGCGCCACAAAAGATCACAAGTTTATGACTGTTGGCGGTCAAATGCTGCCCATTGACGAAATCTTTGAACAAGGATTAGACTTAAAACAAATCAACTCTAGCTCAGATATATAAAATGTATCTCGACTATAGGCAGCTAAAATCGGAACACAAGGAACAAATCATTTCTGCTTTTAATCAGGGCATGGAGTGTCGAGACATTCCTAACTACCTTGGTGTGAGTGAAAGAGCAGTTTCAAGGGTTTTAAAAGAAGCCGACATTAATACTAAGCGGCGAAACCGCTATACTTTAAATGAGAGCTATTTTGATGTAATTGACTCTCAAGCTAAAGCTTATTTATTAGGATTGATAGCTGCTGATGGCTGCGTTACTCAAACTAATTATGTAGCTTTTGAATCTATTGACAAAGAACTTACAGAAATGCTCAGCATAGAGCTACAATACTCTGGTGAAATTAGAGTTATTCAGCCTCAAAATTATGCTCCTCACTACCGAATAAATTTTTCTTCTGAAAAGCTGGCAAGCTCTTTACAGAGCTACGGCATCATAACAGGAAGAACTTTTTCGGAAGTTACCTATTTCCCTAACTTAAAATATTTAGGGTCTTATGTGTTAGGCTATTTTGATGGTGACGGTTGTGCTTATGCAAACAAAGGTAGAAGTGGCGGTTTAGTCTGCATTGTTGGTTCCTTTGAATTTGCCCGCGAACTAGCAATGCACCTAGGGATGGGTTCTGTACAAGAGCATCAATTAAAAAAAGTTTATTATTGGAGAATCTTTAGTCGAAAAAATATACAAGCATTCTATGATTTTGTGTATCAATATCCCAGCTTGGGATTGCAACGAAAGAAAACTAAAATAGAGGCTATTCTCAGGACTTACAAACATGGTTAAAATTATTAGTCGAAAATCACTAGGAACTCAAGAGGTCTATGACATAGGCGTTGAACGAGAACATAACTTTATCCTAGAAAATAGTTTGGTGGCATCTAACTGTTTTAATAAATCCCATTCAATGGCCTATGCCTATATCACTTATCAAACTGCCTATTTAAAGGCGAATTATCCTCTAGAATACATGGCTGCACTGCTGACGGCTAACAGGGGCGATCAGGATAAAGTACAGAAATATATTGCCAATTGTCTCAAGCTGGGTATTGAGGTTGAGCCGCCCGATGTTAATAGCTCGGAACTTACTTTTACACCGATGCCGAAACAGATGACTGGCTCTGCAAAAGATAAAATTTTGTTTGGAATTTCGGCGGTTAAAAATGTGGGAGAAGCGGCAATTGAAAATATTTTGGCGGCGCGGCAGGAAGGGGGTAAGTTTAAATCGCTGGCTGATTTGTGCGATCGCGTAAATCTCCATTCTGTCAACCGCCGCGCTTTAGAAGCATTAATTCAATGCGGTGCTTTTGATAAAATTGAACACAACCGCAATCAATTAGTACACGACCTCGAAGGGGTAATTAAATGGGCGCAAGAGCGCAAAAGAGACCGAGAAAGCGGCCAAGGTAATCTTTTTGACTTGTTAGGTGGGAATAGCTTTGGCAAGTCAGTCAATACCTATGAGTCCGCGCCAAAATCTAAATTAATAAAAGATTATGACAACCAAGAAAAATTGCGTTTAGAAAAAGAACTGCTTGGCTTTTATGTGTCAGAACATCCCCTAAAGTTTCTCATGCAAGTAAACCCAGACCCCGATGTGGTGACTCTCGAAGAGTTAGCAGATAAAAAGGGGAAAGTATCAGTTATTGTCATGCTCAGCGCTATCAAAATGGTAGTGACAAAAAAAGGCGATGCGATGGCAATTTTGCAATTAGAAGATTTGACTGCTCAAATAAAAGCTGTGGTGTTCCCCAAGTCTTACGAACAAGTGAAACCTTACATTGTAGAGAATGCTATCTTACTGATTAGTGGAAAAATCGAGAAAGATGGAGAGGAAATTCAGATAATTGTAGACACTGCAAAGCCGGTGGAAACAGTACAGGTTGAAGAGGAAATCGAGAGGGCCCAACCGGAAATAAATAACCATTGGCCGGCGGAACCAGTCAACGTTGTACGATCGACAAAACCTGTCGAAGTTTTAGAAATGGTGATTGTCAAGCTGACACCGCAGCAAGTACAAGACGGGAAAAAACTCAATTCCCTCAAAGCTATTTTGCAAGAACTTTCCAATCGTGGAGAAGATGCTAGCGTTTCTGTGGGGGGAATGGTTGTCGGCGAATATTCCTGTCAACCCCTTCGCATTAGCCCTCAATTGTGGGTGCAAGATGGCGAGGGAACTGTTAGCCGGCTCAAGTCGGCTGGATTTGATGCTTGGGTTTTTCCTCTAGAAAATCGCGGGGATGCTGCGGTATTTCGAGAAATGCGATCGCAACTTAATGTACATTCTTGGGCTAGTCGTTTACTTGACACTGAAACCGATCGCCTTCACCAGTATGTCAATTATCTCGCCCAACTAAGGAATGAGAATTAAATAACTTCCACTCTTGAAAGTGGGATGGGCTCTTATAGCCCGTCATGAGTGGACGGGCGGGACGCCCATCCCACAATAACAATTAAAATTGTAAGTTATTTAATTCGCGATCCTAAACAGACGCTAGTCAAATGAAAGTCTCGCATTAATCCCGACTACCCTCTCAAGTTTATTCTTGTGAGGATGCTTTGGCTTTAATCACCGCTTCTCTAAAGCCTAAAACTAATAAAATATTGGCAAGTGTCAAGAATAGTTCCGCAGAACCGTGCAGCCAATCTACATTTGCTAGTGACTCGTTGTAGGCAACTTTTGCGTAAATTGCGGCGGGAATCGTCACCGCTACAAAAACGAGAGTCCCGTAAAATCCCATCAGAGCTAAACGGGGTGTTTTTCCCGATCGAGTCAAAAACCAGAGAAATCCCAAGTAGGGAAATAGAGACAGAACAAATAAAGTTTCTTTGGAAATCATTAGTAATTGGTGAGCGACCAGATACTATGATAAATTAAAATATCAAAAATTAGTGTGAATAATTTTTAACCTTTAATGTTGAGTTTTTAATATTTAATTATAATATTTAATTCGACAGATGCACCCGTTTCTATCGAACCGCTATAGAATCACCCAATACCATAGCTCTTAACCCAAGCCGCAGCAGGTGGGCAGTATTCAAAACCCCTCACCCACGCGGAGACAAAACCCGTAAATTTTCCCCCTAACACCGTTTTTAGCCTACTAACACATTTTTTACCGTGCCAGTCTGTTAATTGTCCAGGAAGCATCTCATATTTGTAAAAACACTTCTTCTGGCTCCTTCCTTCTTCCTCTTCCCTCTTCCCTCCTGCCTCCTGCCTCAAAACTCCTGCCTCAAAACTCCAATTTCTAGCGGAGGCCTGCTTTCATTGAGATGCTCCCATTGTCCATCACCCCAAAGCTACCCAGCAATTAGAAAGAGAGACGGTTCCAAAGTTTTCTGTCTGCTAGGCATCAAGTAAGCCTCGTTCAAAACCTCTAAATCCAAGCCGTTATTTCTATCTGCTGCAATAATTTCCTTCAGCTTAGCATCAAAATCAAAACACGGCCCGCAATCCCAAACTTTGAGTTCCAACCGTCCATTAAACACCGTAATTTCGAGTTGCACAGGAGTTTCTACTGGCAGATTTTTGTGAGCGTGGCGAACTGCATTAGTGAAACCTTCAGCCAACCCCAACTGAATCTTCCACCAAACTTCATTGGGGAGCGATATATCTTTCAACTGTTCAAACCACAACAAAACTTGAGTTAAAGCATTGACATCTGTGTTGACTTGCAGGCTAATATGTTGAATAAAAGTTTCATGCAGCTCTTCTTCCTGCTCTGTTTCAGTCTGCCAATCCCAGGTGTTTAATAAATTCATTAACCCATCTAAAACGCTAGCTTTTTTTATATTTTGGGAGCGATTGCAACCTTCTACTTCGTAACTTTTGCTCAGCCACAAACAGTTTCGATCGTCGAGAGTCCGGGTGTAACTGATCTCGTCTGCAATCTGCCACATGAGTTTGATCCCCCTGCCACCTTCTGCAAGTTGATCTATGCTGTTGGACATCTATTTTCCTCGTCTGAAAGTATTAGCTGTACCCTATTTTCCCACCCGCCGATACATTTGGTATATTTTTTTTATACTTGCTGGCTCGGTATTATTTCGGGGATCATACAAAAATGCTATCTTTTTTATAGAAGGCAGCGCATCAGCAATATGTCTTAAGAGTCTAAGCCAATTGGCTTATTTACCGATCGCCTGTAGGGAGAACGATCGCCCTCGGCAGCAAAATCCCACTGCATCGATTACCAATACTTATCCGTTGTCGGAGTCTGCCACTTGCTGCTGCCGTCGCCAGATATAGAATCCCTGGCATTTAGCGCCTCCGGTCGATCGTCGTTCGCTGCAAGGGAGCCTTGATGTGCGGGCTTTCATCCCAAAGGCGTAGGTAATATCCGCGATGGAGAGCGCGATGGCTACGCCCCGGCTTACGCCTACGAACCTTACACCGTCGAGCCGCGTCCATCCACTAGACTAGGACTTACGCAAACCACCCAGTTTCTGCTTAGAATCTTGGGTTGGACAGCGATGAATTAACGAGGAAACCGGGTTTTTGGTCTCCCGCGCGTAAGTCCAGCAGACTAATCGGTGTTGAAAGGCAGTTACAGGACTTACCAAGACTATGACCAAAATCAAACTGAAAATTCTGACAGCAGCGATAATGCTACTCCCATTTTGCGCCGCACTTCCCTTACAAGCTCAAAATCTGTCCCTAGTAAAGCGGCTGCTAGAAACCAGAGGATGTCCCGGATGCGACTTATTTGGCGCTTCCTTGAGCCGTGCAGATTTGTTTGGCGCTTCCTTGAGCCGCGCCACTCTCAGCAGGGCTGACTTAGTTGATGCCGACTTGACTGCGGCTGACTTAATGGAAGCTAATTTAAACAACGCCAACATGAGAAACGCCTTTTTGGCCGACGCCGACCTCAGCAAAGCCGACATGAGCAGGGCCGACATCAGGGGAGCCAACTTAGAAAATGCCAACCTCAGCGAGAGTTTTCTGCCAGACGCATCCCTCCAGTTGGCTAACTTAAAATGCAGTAATTTGAGCGCCGCTAAACTAACTAGAACTGACCTAAGAAATGCCGATTTAAGCGGTGCAAATCTCAGGGGTGCAGACCTCAAAGAAGCCGATTTAAGCGGTGCAAATCTCAGCGGTGCAGACCTGAGAAATGCCGACTTGAGGGATGCGAGATTGAACAAAGCTAATCTCACAGATGCCAATCTTTGCGGTGCCAGGATGCCAAACCAAAAAACATCTTGGCGAGGCTGCGAGGTTAAGAAAGAAGAAGCTATAAGCGCGAACAATTACTGTAATTACTGCTATGCCTTAAATGACTGGTGGCTTAATGTATTAAGGTTCTACTAAGTAGTATCATCGCGATAACTGCTCTGTTTAATATGTACAGTTAGAAGTGCGAGTAGGCGGTACAGATATCAAACTTAACCTGTTACCGCCAAGAGCTTTGATCTACTGTGAACAACCTAAAAATTGGCTCAGTATTTGCAGATATTCTGCGCCCCCGATATCTGCCACATTAGTGTGACCTCCATCAGGAACTATGTACAACTGTTTGGGTTCAGGTGCTGCATCAAACAGTTTTTTGGTCATTTCCACTGGAACTACATTGTCAGCAGTCCCGTGAATAAACAGCACAGGCATTTGCAGGCGATCGACTTTTGAAAGAGAATCAAACCGCTGTGTCAGCAAAACATCGATCGGAAACATCCAAAACAGCCCTTTTTGGAAATTCACCATCGCCCGCGTCGAAGTAAAAGAGCCTTCTACAATTACCCCTGCCGCCTCCGGGTGACGCAAGGCTAGATCGATCGCGATCGCCCCTCCCAAAGAATGACCGTAGAGATAAATTTGATTCGGGTTAATCCCCCGCTGTTTCACCAAATAATCCCAAGCAAGCTGAGCATCCTCATAAACCTGAGATTCACTCGGAAAATCGCCCTGGCTTTTTCCATAACCACGATAATCGATCACAAATACCGACAAACCTAGCCCATGAAATCGATGAGCGTGTTCGACATTTGATCCCACATTTGAAGCATTGCCGTGCAGGTACAAAACTACCCCCCCTAACCCCCCCTTGTTAAGGGGGGGAACCGGAGCGACTGCCGGTCTCTCACTTTGCGGGGACGTTCCGACTCCTCTAGCTCCCCCCCTTGGCAAGGGGGGGCTGGGGGGGGTATCCGAGTCTCCGGTGTTAACAGAGGGAACAGCCTCCCCCTTTCTTGCTCCACCCCTAGCTTCGGGGGGGCTGGGGGGATTTTCCGAGGCAGGAATCCACCACCCGTGCACGCTTTCCACCGCGCCTGTTTTAGTTGAAATTGGCAACCAAACATCTTGATATTTCAACTGAAAATCATCTGGCGTAGTTTCGATCGCCCGCGCAGGAAAAAAGATAAACTTACCTTGCGCTACAAAGAGGAATACACAAGCAGCAGAATAAGCAACGGCCAAAACTATCCCAAAAGCTATTAGCGATTTAGACAAAAGGAATACTAGGAAATTGTTCATAGATAGAGCACGCGGGAAATTAGAGATCGCTCAAAAGCTAATGGCAAATTATTAATTCAGACAATTAGCCAAGATCGATTACTAACTTCCGCCACCGTATTCCGCCGATTTTCAGAAATTAATGCAATTCGGGGTGGTGCAAGTGCCAATTCGTAGACTGTTCGTAAGCGTGAGCCACCTGAAACAACCGAGATTCTTGCAAAACATTACCAATCAGTTGTATACCCACCGGCAGTCCTTTATCATCAAATCCGCAGGGCAAACTCAAAGCTGGCAAACCAGCAAGATTCACCGGAATAGTCATCAAATCTGACAAATACATACTCAGGGGGTCATTGAATTTTTCGCCTGCCTTAAATGCGGTAGTAGGAGCAGTGGGACAGACTAAAACATCAACTTGAGAAAAAGCTTTTTCAAAGTCTTCTTTAATCAAAGTCCGAACTTTTTGAGCTTTTAGATAATAAGCATCGTAATATCCAGCCGACAATACGTAAGTGCCGATCGCAATCCGGCGTTTAACTTCCGCACCGAACCCTTGAGAGCGGGTTTTGGCATACATATCCAAAAGATTATCGGAGTCTGGAGACCGGAAACCGTACTTAACTCCATCATATCGCGCCAAATTTGCCGAAGCTTCCGAGGGAGCAATAATGTAGTAAGTGGGCAAACCGTAGCGGAACCGGGGACAAGAAATGACTTGAATTTCGGCGCCCAATTGTTGAAATTGCTCGATCGCCTTAGTAACAGCGTCTTTAACCCCGGAGTCCAGCCCTACACCAAAAGTTTCTTTAATTACACCAATTCTAATCTGACCCTTCGGTCGCAAACTGGGTCTTAAAGCTTGAGCGTAGTCAGGAATTGGGACATTAAGACTCGTGGAATCTTTCGGATCGTAACCGGCGATCGCCCCCAACAAAATCGCCGAATCCTCAACAGTCCGGCCAAAGGGCCCGATTTGATCGAGAGAAGAAGCATAGGCCACCAAACCGTAGCGAGAAACCAACCCATAAGTCGGTTTCAGCCCCACCAACCCGCAAAAAGCTGCAGGTTGGCGGATTGAGCCCCCAGTATCCGAACCCAAACTCACGACGCATTCTCCAGCGGCTACTGCTGCGGCAGAACCGCCAGAAGACCCTCCGGGCACGCGCTCCAAGTCCCAAGGATTCGCGGTAACTTGATAAGCAGAAGTTTCTGTCGAGCTCCCCATTGCAAACTCGTCCATATTCGCCTTACCCACAATCACCGCACCGGCTGCTTGGAGTTTCGAGACGACGGTGGCATCGTAGGGAGGAACAAAATTCTCCAAAATCCGAGAGGCGCAGGTTGTGGGAACGCCCTCGGTGCACATATTATCTTTAACGGCGATCGGGATACCGGCCAACAGCCCAATTTGCTCTCCGGCTGCGATTTGGGCATCCACTTTATGGGCCTGCGCCAATGCGCTGTCTGCTGTCACGCACAGAAAGCTTTTCAACTTCGGCTCTAGCTGGGTAATTCGGTCTAATGCTTCTTGAGTAATTTCCACAGCAGAGCGTTCTTTATTGACCAGTTGTCGGTGCAACTCGCGGATGGATGCCATGCTCGTACCTTTATCATTTCTACTTTGAGACAATACAGTTAATATAACTGGCAATTGTACCTGCTTACAGCCCGAAGGCAAAGTCGGCTATTTTTGTGGCGAAAGTTCGAGCCTCGAAGAGGGCTCAGCTAACGGGCGATCGGTCATTTTATATACAATAGATTAAATTCCCCAAATCCCACGGGACACAAAATAGCGATCGAGTTTTTTACCTCATCTTTTAACAAACCAAGAATGCAACTGTATCAAAACTTATGCAAAAAGTGGTTGGACGCGCGAATTATGTGAGTAAGGGGTAAGGTGTGCAATGCGACCCCTACATAATTAGGTTCGGTCTCCAAGACTGTCTATGCAAGATCGCAATCATTAGGAAATCAGTCATTCCAAATTCTGTAATCTAAATTCTAAAATATTACAGCCCAGTTTGTCCTCGATGCAACCCAGGATTTATGGGAAAAAAGATGCCCTAAAAAATCAAATAATCCCAGATAATGACTGCTTTATTGCTGGAATATTCAGACTTTACTAAAATTTTTGTTATATAAAAAATCCCACGCTTGTTATATCTGATTTATTTTTAATAGCATAGTTAGCAGCATCTGCCTCGGATTTCTTGTGAAATTAATCACGTCCTGAATATTCCGAAAAACATGAAGGAAAAATAGAAAAGGATGCTAATAAAATATTAGAGTATGGCTGTCGATACCCTAATAATTATGGTCAGATTAGGAAGAGCAGTTTTTTAGTCAACAATCACTGAAAGTTATCAGTCAGCCGAGTGAATTAATGGCTGCGGCGCGATCGAAGAAAATAGTAATCGACCTTTTCCGATCCACGCCCATTGTACTAGAGCTCAAAAAGCCTGTCAGAAATCAGGGGTTCACAAAAAAGCTCGAAACGCTCACCGCCACACCGAGGTCTTTTGTTGCGCGCACCTGCAAAAAAAACAGCAGTCAATCGATTTTAGATTTTCGATTTTAGATTTTAGAGGCGACCCCACGGATAAATGCGGGGGCAATAAGTGATTTTCGATTTTAGATTTTGGATTGATTCCACGGATAAATCACGTGGCGGGTACCACGTTTGAAATTCTTGGTCCTTCCTCAAATGCGACTAGCTGCGTGCATCTGCGCTAAAAAACGCTAGGTATTTGCCGCCACGATCCCCAGGAAAATAATTTCATCCGGAATTATCCCCAAAACCAAAGATATATGGTAAGAAGTTCCCGATGCCCCGTTGGAGGAATGCCACCTAAAGCTCACTTAGAATCCCACCTGACGGCAGAGGAACTCAAAATTCGCTACCGGCAGGCACAAAACACCACAGAGTCGCGCCGCTGGCACTTGCTGCTGTTAGTGTCCCGAAATTGGACTATCAAACAAGCAGCCCAAGTCGTAGGCCTCAACTACGACTACGCCAAAGAAATTGTCCAGCGCTACAACCGAGAAGGGCCTAACTCTGTGAGAAACCGCAGCGGAGACCGCCAGCCCCCTCCTGCAAAATCCTTGCTGAATCCTGAACAGCAAGAAGAACTGCGACAAGCCCTGCTAGGCCCTGCCCCCGACGGCGGAGACTGGACAGGCCCCAAAGTCGCTCGCTGGATTGCCGAAAAGATTGGTAGCGATCATGTCTGGCCCCAACGCGGCTGGGATTACCTCAAGCGGTTGGGTGCTGACTGGCGACGGCGGCGCAGAAAGTAGATAGTTCGCAATATTTAGAGGGGGTTGATTGCCTTCGTGCGATCGCTCCCTTTATTTTGGTTATTTTGCCACATTGGCGCGATCGAACTATTTTAGATTTTAGATTTTAGATTGAAGAAAAAATCTAAAATCTAAAATCTAAAATCTAAAATCGTTTGACTGATGTAACAATAGCTGCTTATATAGAATTTGGTTGTGTTGAGGATGTTAAATATGCCAGATATCAGGCGTTTTTTGTCGATCGCCAACAAGATGGCGGCAGTAGTAGCCGGCATTGGACTGGTTCAGATGTTAACCATCGCAAGTTCATTCTCTCAATCATCTAACCCCCGTTCCCTAGACGAACTCTACAAAATTCGCGATGGGCTAATTGCCGAATTAGAACAACCCTCATCTCCCTCCCCAGAACCAAGCATCCTCTCCGGCTTAGTTCCCTTCGCAGCCGCCAATCCTCAAGAACAACTGCTACAGCAGTTGCAAGCGGTGGAAGCTCAAATATTAGTAGAAAAGAGGGCTAACGACAACTTACAGCAAGCAGTCCGTTTAGCCAACAGAGCCGTAGAAACTAAACAGCAGCCCAATAAGTCGATCGAATCTTCGCAGCAAACTCAATTTTTCTGGCATCAAGCCCTCAACAACTTGCAGGAAGTTCCTCAAAATTCATTTTTAGCTTCCCTCACTGCCTCAAAAACTCAAGAATACCGGGAAAATTTAACAGCAGCCACCTCTCAAGTCCAGCAAGCAAAATCAGATTTGTTGGGTGTGCTTGCGCGGGAAAGCGGTTTGTCGGCTCAAGCTTCGATCGGCATTTGCAACCTTTCTAGAGAATGCGTAAACCTGCGGGGCGATGTACCTCCTATCAGTCCAGCCAGCTTAATTAAACTGCCGATTGCTGTCGCCCTGATGCAAAAAGTCGAAAAAGAAAAAATTAGTCTGAACCAGGAAGTATTAGTCACTCGCGGTAATTTCACCGAAGACGCATCGGCAAAGATTAGGTCTAATCGCAATTACCCGCTACAGCTACTGTTAGAAGAAATGATCTATCGCAGCAGCAATATCGCCACCAATCAACTAATCGATTATTTAGGTTCGGATTACATCAATCAATATTTAGATAATAGCGGCTACGAAGTCACCCGCGTCAACTTCAAATTAATGGGGGAAAGAATTATGCCCTCCAACCCCGGTTCTGGTCGCAACCGCGTGACTGCTAACGAACTCACCGAAATGATGGTGCAAATTTACAACGGCGAAACACCCGGTGCTAAACTGTTAATAGAAACTCTCAACCGCCAGTACGATCACGCTCTGGGATTTGCCGCCTTGGAAGGAACTAAAGCTCAGTGGTTGGGGGAAAAAACCGGTCAAAATTCCTGGGTACTCGGCACAACTTTAGCGATGAGCATTGACGACGAGGCCTATGTGATTACTGTGATTGACAGCCGCAGCGGCGAGCTACAAATGCGCCAGTCTATTTCTAAAATTGCCGATTACATGGTCCGAAACCCCAGCTTTTGACCGCTGGAATATACAATTTATAGCGGGGACAACGCACCGCCTAAACAGTTAAAAAATGCCGCATCAACAACTCAGTGTTTCCGTCAAAGGCAAAGGATTTCCTATTCTCTGCTTGCACGGCCATCCAGGTTCCGGCGATTGTATGTCCGTCTTTACAGAACACTTATCAAAACGCTTCCAAACCATCGCCCCAGACTTGCGCGGATACGGCAACAGCCGCACCTCAACTTTCTTTGAAATGACCGATCATCTGGTCGATTTAGAAGCACTATTAGACAGATTAGGAGTCGATCGGTGTTTGGTAATCGGATGGTCTTTGGGAGGGATTTTAGCCCTGGAATTAGCCATGAAATATCCCCAGCGAGTCACCGGTTTAATTGTACTCGCATCCGCAGCAAAACCGCGAGGAAGTCACCCTCCCATCTCTTGGCAAGATAACCTTTACACTGGTTTAGCCGGAATTATCAATTGGGTGATACCGGGTTGGCAGTGGAATATTGATACTTTTGCGAGGCGATCGCTCTTTCGCTACTTGATACAGCAGCATAAAGCCACCCCTTACCGCTACTTAGCACAGGCAGGTACCCCCGCCTACCTCAAGACTTCCAACACGGCCACCAAGGCGTTAAATACCGCTCTGAGGGCTGGATACGATCGACTGCTGCACCTGGGCGACATTCATTGTCCGTGCTTGGTGTTGGCCGGAGAGGGCGATCGGCACATCACCTCAGCATCCAGTTTAGAAACCGCCCGCCACCTCCATGATTGTCAGTGGCAGTGTTATCCCAATACAGCCCACTTGTTCCCTTGGGAAATTCCCGATCGGGTACTCGCAGACATCGATCGTTGGATAGAGAGTCACCCCGAAGCAGTGGGCAATTGCTAGTCTTAAATTTGGAGTTTGTCACAAGCAATTAATCACCCAACACTCAACTGTTTTGAAGTTACAACTGACAACTCAAAACCGCACAGCGTTGCGAGGGAAGCGTAGGCCTCTCAAAACTCAAAATTCCCCCTGCTTCTACTGACCGCTCAAAACCGGCCACAGCCCTCCATCACCAAGCTTTCCCAAATCTTCTGCAACCGTCAAAGTAATTGGTTTGCAGCGGTGAATCGAAACACTAACACCTTCTGCCCCTTCATTTTCTATGTCTTCTACATATCCTGCTTTTGCAGTTGCCGCCTCTGCTTGGGTTAAGAACGGGCCAAAATAGTAAATGCACCGCGGCGCTGAAGTTTTAACTTCAACCCACCAAGCCAATCCGAAAAAGTTGAGCAAGCTAATCAAGAATTCTTTCATCTGCTTTTCTTCTAATGTATTTGACGGTGTTTTCAGGGTGCTGCGAACACGCCTAGGCTTTTGTTATTTACACGTGGCTGACTGCTGCCAAGAACCGCTCCAAACCTATTTAAATATATCTAAATAGATTTGTGTCGAATTCCTGTTTGAACCTAGGGGCTAGGCTTCTTCTACTTTCGCCGGAACAAGTAACGACAGTCGATCGACTATCCTTACTTGTTCCGGGTGTCGTGCCACTCCATGCTGGGCGGCATTGACAATAAACTACTCTGTTGTGCTCTTTTTTTCAACCACCTTTACGATCCGTGTACGTGAAACTTTTTGGGCCCGCGCTGACGGTAAATTTCGTATAAAGCCATCCCCGTTGCTACCGAGACATTCAGGCTAGGAGTCTGGCCCCTTAAAGGAATTGAAACTAATCCGTCACATCCGCGCTGTATCAAAAGGCTCAAACCGTCAGCCTCACCACCCACCACTAAAACAGTCGGCCCGGAGAACTTGACTGTCTCTATAGATTGACCGACGCCTGCTGCAGTGCCATAAATCCAGAATCCAGCCTCTTTGAGTTCTTCCAGAGCCCGGTTAAGATTGACAACCCTTGCCACGGGCAGGCTTTCCAATGCCCCTGCTGCCACTTTTCTCACTGCTGAGGTAATCCCAACCGCCCGCCGCTGCGGAATCACCATGCCCTGAGATCCCAATGCTTCTGCGGTGCGAATAATCGCCCCTAGATTGTGCGGGTCGTTGAGTCCTTCTGCTACCACAATTACTGGATCTTCGCAAGCCGACTTAGCCTTTGCGATCAGTTCGCTCAAATCCAGGTATTCGTAGGCTGATACTTGAGCCGCTACGCCTTGGTGGTTTGCTTTGCGCGTGATGTAGTCGAGGCGCAAATCGTCAACTTCGTCAATGATGCTGCCGTTGGCTTTGGCTTCGGTTAGCAAGCTATGAAAGCGGGGATCGTAGCGCAGGTGGGGAACAACCCAGATCCGGTTGAGGACTTGGTTTGTTTCTAAAGCTGCTTGTACCGCATGGCGGCCGTAAATCATGTCGTCTGTGTCTGCGTCTGGTTGCACGACTGTATTGGAGGCAGTGTCAACAGGGCGAGTGTCTCTGTCTTTGTCTCTGTCTCTGAAATGGTTGCCCCGGAATTCCTGCGGGCTATTGTCTTTGTCTCTGTCTTTGTAATAATTTCCCCTGGATTCCTGCGGGCTGCTGTCTCTGTTTCTGTCTCGGAAATTGTTGCGGGCCGGCTGGGGGCTGCTGTCTCTGTCTCTGTCTCGGAAATTGTTGCGGGCCGGCTGGGGGCTGCTGTCTCTGTCTCTGTCTCGGAAATTGTTGCGGGCCGGCT
>NZ_JAUBOQ010000017.1:0-4794 GCF_036700325.1 Microcoleus sp. Z1_B2 | reverse complement strand
GGGGGCTGCTATCTCTGTCTCTGTCTCGGAAATTGTTGCGGGCCGGCTGCGGGCTGCTATCTCTGTCTCTGTCTTGGTAATAATTGCCCCTGGATTCCTGCGGGCTGCTGTCTCTGTCTTTGAAATGATTATTTCTGCGAATTTCCGGTTGGCTGTCGGCATCGACTCTCCGTTTGAAAATTGCTCTCACGGGCATTTCTCGCGATTGTGGGGCGAAGGTCGATCGCTTTTGAGGCGCGTCTACTCCGCGAGTATCGGGACGGGGCTTGCGTTCAAAGCGGGGAGAGGATGGTTGTGAGTCCTGACGGCGGCCTTCGCTTTTGAATGGCTTGCTGTCGGAATTCGATCGCGAAAAGTTGGGTTTGGTAAATTTTCTCATTGGTTTCTTGTGGTCAAAAGGTTTTGGCTGAAGGCTAGTCGATTGTAGATTGTAGATGTGAGATTCTTGATTGAGGGAGCAATCTTTGGGCTTTGAGATTTGAGATAGTCTAGCGAGGGAGCAAGGATTTTGCTCTGTTCAAATAGCTAGTTATTGACATACTCACCGCCCTAAAAGTGCGGTGATTCTTGACACTTCACTGACTGACGCAACCGAAGTCGTCTTACTCTGTCTCTGTGTCCGTTTAGAGTCGTGGCAATGCCCTATCCCGACTTTGTTTATATTTTTTGCAGCGTTCTCATCGCGTTCGTGTTCAGTGCCACAATTCAAACACTGAACCGATCTGATTTTTAAATCCAGTCTTCCCCACTTAAAGCCGCAATCCGAGCAAATTTGACTGGTAGGCTCCCAGCGACTAATTACTCTAAAGTCTCGACCAAATTTCTCAGACTTTGCCTCGCACCAAGTTCGGAATTCTCTCCATCCCTGAAGACTAATAGCTCTAGCAAGTTTGCGGTTTTTGACCATTCCAGACACATTCAAGTCTTCTAAAACGATAGTTTGGTTTTCACTAACAATTTTGGTTGACAGCTTGTGCAAGAAATCTTTACGGGTGTCTGCAATTTGATTGTGCAGTTTGGCTATCTGAATCCGAGTTCTATTTCTGCGTTTCGAGTCTTTAGATTGCCGAGCTAGCTTTTTTTGGAGTTTACGAATTTTTCGATCTAACACTTTATAGTCTGGACTTTTAGCTTTCTCCCCATTACTCATCACAGCAAAAGTTTTAATCCCTAAATCAATTCCGACACTTGGGTTTTTAGCATCAATTTGAACGGGCTTAACTTCTACTACAAAGCTCAAGAAATAGCGATTAGCACAGTCCTTTAGTACAGTTACAGAGCTAGGCTCTGATGGTAACTCCCTAGACCAAATAGGGCTAACATTTCCAATTTTTGCCAGATCCACGGACTCACCTTTGATAGAGAAACCTGTTTTAGCAAAAGTTGCAGACTGACTGTTAGTCTTTTTTTTGAATTTGGGTTGACCCACTTTCTTGCCTTTTCTCTTCCCTTTTAGGAAATCAAAATAGTTTTTGTAAGCAACCTCTAACTGTTTGAGGGATTGTTGCAGCGGCACGGACGAAACATCGTTCAACCATGCCCTTTCTTCTGTCTTTTTAGATATAGTTAGAGACTTGGATAGAGTGTTGTACCCAGGATATTTGCCACATCTGCTAACAGCCAAAGCATCGTTCCAAACAACTCTTACACAACCAAACAACTGAGCCAAACTCTGGCGTTGTCTATCGGTTGGATAGAATCTGTATTGGAACCTTGCTTTCATTATTTTTAGCTGTTTTACTACTTTAGTATGCCATACTATTTTAACACGATCGGGAAAATTCAGAAGGAATTAAAGCCGTCCTAGAACGACGGGGTTTTAAACCCATTTCTTTGATAAATCTTGTTTTGCCGATCGAGATTTTTGCGGTTTTATGTTAGCCGTGCCAGGATGGTTAATTACTCCCTCCCCATTCCCAACTCTTAACTGCTAAATCCTTTAAGTCTCAAGTTCTAAAAGTGCCAGAATCTCGGTCAATCTTTCGGGATCGGTGAGGTACAAATATCCGATCAAAGTTTCTAAGCTGCTGGCTTGTTGGTATATCTCTGGATCTGCTCGCTTAGAACGGCCCGCTGCAGCATTGCGGCCGCGCTTGACAATTGCTAATTCTGTACTGTTCAAGTAAGGAGAGAGCGATCGCAAGTGACGCGCTTGAGTTTCGGCTCGTACTTGCCCCACCACCAATTCGTGATAAGCTTGCAATCTTCTGGGCGGGACTAAGTACGAACTCCGAATGTAGAGTTCGTACACTGCATCTCCCAAATATGCCCAGGCTGCGGGCGAAATTCTTTCTATTTCTGCTGGTGTAGCCCTCGCAGGATGCACTCGATTTAAACTGATATCCGTCAGACTCAGTTTGAGTCCGTCATCTGCGATCGGCGACATACTTTTTTAAATAAAACTTCCGCACAGCTTGGTTTTTCTAGTTACTTACTTATTTCGTCTTTCGTCACTTCCGCAATTATAGCTTTTACAGGACTGTTCGCTCTCAGAGCACGAAGCGAGATATATAGGCAAAGCTTGGCGCGACGATCGCACTCCTAAAAAAGGCTTTTTACCAAATCGGGATGCTCTAATTTTTGTACCATTTTTCCGCGTGTTTGCCACACATATTTTACTGCCCCTCCACCGAAACTCTAAGCATCGGGGAAATAGCGGCTGGTGCGTGTCGCAGCTTCTGGGAAAATCGGTATTGTTTTACCAGCCCCAAAATAAAAATTTGCTATCCAGCGTTGAGAACCGGATAGCTAATTTAATTCACTTTGGCGTCAAGCATCCTTGACGTTTTTTACCGCCTCATCAACCGAAGGCTGCAAAGACAGAAATTTCTCTAAGCGAACCAGTTTAACAGTCTGAGTTACGCGGGGATTTGAGACAATTTGCAATGTCCCTTCCAAGGTTTGGGCTTTTTTGACAAGTTGCACAAGTGCGCCCAAGCCTGAACTATCCACAAAATCTATCTGAGACAAGTCCAAAATTACGTGTTTTGGGCCCTCGTCAATACATTTGCTTATTACCTTCCGAAAAGTTGCCTCAGAAAAAGCGTCCAGCAGGCCCGTCAAGCGAAATAACTGATAGTTATTCTTGACTTCGCGAGTGCCTCTGAGGCTAACGGTCAGGGTCAATGACTCAGGAATGACACCCTCCTAGCTAGATATGGCTTAAAGTCGAGGCTTCATTATAGGAGTTTTTTGGTCTTTTGTCTACAGTTTTTTAGTCATGAGTCATTAGTCATGAGTCATTAGTCAGAAGCGATCGACACAAACAGCCTCTGATGACTACTGACTAATGACTGCTGACTGCTGACTGCTGACTACTTACTGCTGGCTACTTTCTGATTGTCTCGCATTGACTGCACGAATCGATCGAATAAATAGTCGGCGTCGTGCGGGCCCGGACTGGCTTCGGGGTGGTATTGCACTGAAAACAGCGGCAGAGTTTTATGCTTCAATCCGGCTACGGTGCGATCGTTCAAATTGAGATGAGTAATCTCTACTTCGGGGGCTAGGGAATCGGGGTCGATCGCAAAACCATGATTTTGGCTAGTAATTTCTACTTGCTGAGTTAAACCCGCTGGATGATTCAATCCCCGATGGCCGAACTTAAGTTTAAAAGTTTCTGCACCCAAGGAAAGTCCCAAAATTTGGTGTCCCATGCAGATGCCGAATACGGGTTTGTCCGACTTTAACAAAGCTTTCGCAGTCGCGATCCCTTCCGTTACCGCCGCCGGATCTCCGGGGCCGTTGGACAGAAAAATGCCGTCCGGGTTGTATTTGAGGATTTCCTCCGGCGACGTGTCAGCGGGGACAACGATGACCCGACACCCGTAACTCGCCAGACGCCGCAGGATGTTGCGCTTGATCCCAAAGTCTAGCGCTACCACCGTCCACATTTTGCCTTCTTCAGGTTTGACTGTAGGACTGAACTCCCAAACCGAGTCCGTGGCTTCAGACCACTCGTAAACCTTGCGGGTGGTGACTTCCTGGACCAGATTCAGCCCGTCCATGCTGGGGGCATCTTGCACGAGTTCCAAAAGCTCTGCCTGGTCGAGAATCGTGGTCGAAATGCCACCGTTGATCGCTCCCACCGTGCGAATTTTGCGAGTGAGGGCGCGGGTGTCGATCCCGTAAATTCCGGGGATATCGTACTGTTTCAGATAGTCTTGCAGAGATTGTGAGCAGCGCCAGTTGCTGGGGCGGCTGCATACGTTCCGGGCGATCGCACCCCGAATTTGCGGGCGCGAGGATTCTTCGTCTTCAAGATTTACCCCGGTATTGCCCAATTCTGGATAAGTAAAAGTGACAATTTGACCGCAATAGCTGGGATCGGTCAATACTTCTTGGTAGCCCGTCATTCCAGTATTAAATACTACCTCGCCAACGACGGTGGCGTCAGCGCCAAACGACCAGCCGCGGTAAGCAGTACCGTCAGCCAGGACTAGGAGAGCGGGTTGTGCAGTTGAAAGTGACATGGCATCCTTAATTACTTTCGTTTGGTTTAATTCTTACCACTGCCAGGGATTTGATGCTAGTCGGCAATGTACAGATATTATTTTAATTTGTGCCAGGGTTCGCAAAACCAAGGCACTTATGCCGGAGATAATCAACAAGCAGCCATACAGCCGTTCTCAATCTTGGTGAGGTATGCCCTATGCCCACGGAGGCCTATGCCCTATGCCCACGGAGGCCTATGCCCTAGGCCCGCTTATCAAGGGCTATAAGGAATGAGAATTAAATAACTTCCACTCTTGAAAGTGGGATGGGCGTCCCGCCCGTCCACTCATGACGGGCGGG
>NZ_JAUBOQ010000016.1:130404-134529 GCF_036700325.1 Microcoleus sp. Z1_B2 | reverse complement strand
AATAACTTCCACTCTTGAAAGTGGGATGGGCCTAAGAGCCCATCCAAAAAGGACGGGCTCTTAGGCCCATCCCACAATAACAATTAAAATTGTAAGTTATTTAATTCGCGATCCTAAGCATCTACTTTGTACCTTTATTGATAAGTTAGATTTAGACCCGGATTTGATGTTAAACCATCCTAAGCTTCCTTCAGTCTTGTCTTATGGTACTTTGGCTGCTTAAAAACAGTCCGGAGTATTGATTCACCAATTGACAGAGGAATGTTGTATAATCTACATTCAAAACAACCAATTTCTGCACCCCTTAACAAAATTGATATGACAGAGAAATCCCACATTTTTTTAGCTGGTGCTAGTCGAGGCGTCGGCTTAGAAATCGCCAAATGTCTGACAGCACAAAAGATGCAAGTAACTGCACTTTTGCGATCGCCCGCAACCAGCACCGAATTAGAAGCAATGGGCATCAAAGTCGTGACTGGCGATGCTTTGGATGCAGCAGCTATGGAAGCTGCGATGGCTGGTGGCGATTCAATTCATGCCGTAATCAGCACAATTGGGGGCTTGCCCAAAGATGGGGAAAGAGCCGATTATTTGGGCAACAAAAACTTGATTGATGCGGCGGTCAAAGCAGGCGTGCAAAAATTTATTTTAGTTTCATCAATCGGCAGCGGTAATAGTGTCGGCGCTTTGCCGCCCCAAGCTTTAGAAACTTTGCGCCCGGTTTTAATTGAAAAGGAAAAAGCCGAAAATCATTTGATAGAAAGCGGGATGATTTATACAGTAATTCGTCCGGGCGGACTCAAATCGGAACCTGCAACAGGCAACGGTATTTTAACAGAAGATTGTCGAGTTGCTGGAACTATTCACCGGGCAGATGTAGCGCAGCTAGTTTGTCAGTGTTTAGTTTCTGATGCTGCTAACAATAAAGTTTTGTCGGCGGTAGATAAACAGATGGTTTACGGCAATCCAGAATTTGAGGAATTAAATCTGTAGGGGCGGGTTTTACCAACAATAATTGCCTAAAACCGATAATCTCGTAAACCCGCCCCCACTTGGGTGGCGATCGCGCGGGGTGGGGGCGGGTTTTTGAGTCTTTGGGTATCCTTTGAAACTATTGGTGAACCCGCCCCTACAAGTTTTTGACGGAGGGCGATCGTAAACCTGTCCCCAACCAACGGCAAATCTCAAGAATCGAAAGGCTTAATCCACGATCGCCCGATCGCCCAATCCAGAACCAAACCCGCGATCGCAAATAATACCACACTCTCGACACCGCGAACCGCAAACGGCAATAACTCCTGTAGGGCGGGCATCTTCCCCGATTCAAAAAACAATCCAGCATCCAACTGTCCAAAAGCCCGCACCAACCCAAAAGCCAACACCGCACCAGATTTAAGCTGCGGGTTAACATCTCGGCGAATCGCATAGCGGTAAGTCACGCCGAACAAAAAACCGCCCAAAAGTGCGATAGTCGCCCTGAAGGCAAAATTTAGGTCAATTTCCCTTACCTGCAAACTCGCCAGAGAATCCAACCTATCCGCCAGAATTAAGCTATTACCAAGGGCGATCGCCCCAAAACCCAGCAAACAAGACAAAGCAGCAACACTCCCTGCCTTCAAAGATTCTACCCGTTCAGCCGCACTAAAATTTGACGAATCCTTCACAGCGCCCTCATTTCAAAAATGGCTCAAATTGACTTATGATAAGGGTTGAAGTCACTTTGTACAGTTTGTTCAATAAATAGCTATGGATATTTTGTCACTCGGTTGGGTTTCGGTGCTAGTTCTGTTCTCCTTCTCAATTTCAATGGTCATTTGGGGACGCAACGGTTTCTAGATTCCAGAATAGCTTGCGGGGCAAGCTTTTTAACGGCCCCGCATTTTTTTTAATCCTATTTAACCAAATCAAAATAACAGGAGTTGTCAACATGACAGTCAAAAAAATATTAATGTTAGTCGGCGACTTTGTAGAAGACTACGAAGTAATGGTTCCCTTCCAAGCCCTGCAAATGGTAGGTCACACCGTCCACGCCATCTGCCCGGACAAAGCCGCAGGCCAAACAATTCGCACCGCAATTCACGACTTTGAAGGCGATCAAACCTACAGCGAAAAACCCGGTCACAACTTCACTTTAAACGCGACTTTTGACGAAATCAACCCCGCCGACTACGACGCTTTGATTATCCCCGGAGGACGGGCCCCAGAATACATCCGCCTCAACGAACAAGTGCTGCAAATTACCCGCTACTTTGCCAACAGCAAAAAGCCGATCGCATCTATATGTCACGGCTTACAGGTTCTAACCGCCGCCGGCGTACTCGAAGGCAAACGCTGCACCGCATACCCCGCTTGCAGCCCCGACGTACTCCGGGCCGGCGGCAAATATACAGAAGTTCCAGTTACCGAAGCCGTAGTCGATGGCAATTTAGTCACCGCCCCCGCGTGGCCCGCACATCCTAACTGGTTGGCTGAATTCCTGAAAGTTTTGGGAACGAAGATCGAACATTCAGATAGTCATTAGTCATTAGTCATTAGTTAGGATCGCGAATTAAATAACTTACAATTTTAATTGTTATTGTGGGATGGGCGTCCCGCCCGTCATGAGTGGACGGGCGGGACGCCCATCCCACTTTCAAGAGTGGAAGTTATTTAATTCTCATTCCTTATTAGTCATTAGTCATCAGTTATTAGTTATTAGCCACATGAAAATTTTCACAGTCAAAGTAAAACCGAATTCCAAACAGCAAAGCATCGCAGAACAACCCGACGGCAGCCTCACGGTACATCTCAAATCGCCGCCTGTGGAGGGTAAAGCAAACCAAGAATTAATCATGCTGTTGGCGAAAAAGTTTAAAGTGCCGAAATCTGCGATCGGCATTAAATCCGGTTTTTCCTCTAAAAATAAACTTGTGGAAATTCCAATCGAACCTTTAACTTAGAAATAAAGGTAATAACAAATCTATCTAAAGAGAGATACAGACTCAACTTGAAAATCATATATTAGTAGTTGTAGAGTTAGAATAAAAAATTATGAACATTGAAAATAGAGTCGAAGCCACAGCGAAGAATATTGAAGGCAAAATCCAAGAAGCTGTTAGCGAAGTCACAGGCAATCAGAAAGATAAATTAGAAGGTCAAGCCAAGCAGGATGAAGCATCAGCAATTCACCTGAAAGAAGACCTCAAAGATAAAGCAAAAGAGATTGTAGACCGAGCTTAGTAACAGTATTCGCTACAAGTTTCCTGCCTACTAAATCCCGCAAACGATATGTTTGCGGGATTTTTTATAATGAGCCTAAATGATTTGTACCAATATCTTGGGGTGGGTTTTACCAACGATAATTGGTGGCAAAATTCATCGGGTAACTGCCCCTACAGATTCTACTAACTCATAGTGTAAAAGCATTAATTTTGTGGCGGGAATTGTTTCCATTGCATAAGTTGTGCCATCTTGATGAGAAAATTCTACCTCAAAAGCACTGCCATCAAATTCCATCACGACTGTTCCTACTTGTCCTTTATATAATTTAATGATTTGTTTTGTTTCAAAATGGGTGGCGTCTAAATCTTCAGTTAAAGCAACAATATCTAGGTCTTTAATTGTTTTCATTGTTTTTACCTCACTTTTTGACGGGATAACAACTTGTTAATCTAGGGAAACTTTCACCTAAGCGGACGATCCAAGCTGCTAGAATCAGAGATTCACCTACTTCGGTTTTCAGCAAAAATTTCATGTTGTAATGTGTTCCGTATTCATTGTTTTTTTGAATAACAACATCTTCGTTGATAGCAGCTTCTTTTAAAGCCTGTTTGAGCCTTTCAGCATTTTTTAGGGTAATGCCTAACTTACTGGCAAACAAAACAGCTTTATTTTTTCCTTCTTGATGATTCGGATTTAGAGAATATTCTTCTATTTTATTGCCTAAATCTGCTAGATGACCATTGGGCAGTTTCACTATTAATAACTGTTTTTGAAGGACAAAAGAGAATATTAGTCGCCTACAATAATCGACTTTTACTCATATGTCAATTATATCGTCTTTGAGTTGGGGGGCGGGTTTATCGAGATTATTGATGGGTGGCAAAATTTATGGGTGAACCCGCCCCTACAGATTCTACTTTTCGG
>NZ_JAUBOQ010000016.1:115026-130304 GCF_036700325.1 Microcoleus sp. Z1_B2 | reverse complement strand
GGGGGCGGGTTTATCGAGATTATTGATGGGTGGCAAAATTTATGGGTGAACCCGCCCCTACAGATTCTACTTTTCGGCCCAATTCCCAATGCCAATAAAAAAGCCAGGGATGGATATCCCCAGCTCGAAACATAGCACAATTAGTTTTGAGAGTTGATAGGGCGATGTTTTAGAATCGACCCCACCCACTTTTACCCAAATTAAATCAGGATAATGTCAGCAGCCGTAATGCCCGGTCTGCCATTCAGATTTGCCAGCGTAACGCCTGGGTTAGGACCAGCAATACCGTCAGGGTCATATCCTAGTCGTCCGCCTTGGGTTCCGTTTGCACCTTCATAGAAGACGAACGGCTCTGTCGGGCCCGCCCCGGCTGGAGCAAACTTGCTCTCGTACGCCCCACTCTCAAGCGCCAAGAACGCCTGCGAAGAAAGTCGATTCGTATTTGGCACTACCCTCAAGTTGGGGAAGCCGTTGGAGCCATTGATTTGGAAGATAAACTTGTCTTGGCCGACTGTAAAATCGCCGATTTGGTCTGGGTTAGTACCAAATGTGCCGTCAGCGCCGATGGTGACACCCTCGCCGAAGTTGTTGTAGTAGAAGCTGTCATTACCCAATCCGCCAATCAGGGTGTCAGCACCAGGCCCGCCGCCGAGAGAGTCGTTACCGTCGCCTCCGATCAAATAGTCGTTACCAAAGCCGCCCAGCAAGGTGTCGTTTCCGGCACCGGAATTTAAGGTATCGTCCCCGGCTCCTCCAGCGGCGTCGGTAGCATTGGATGAGTCGCCGAACAGGATGTCATCCCCGTTACCAGTAGTGATCACATCAGTGCCGTTGCCACCAATAATGAAGTTGCTGCCTAAGGTATCGGTAATCAAGCTGGCGACTGTGCCGCTAAAGGTGACGGTGCTAGCGTAGGAGATGAAGTCGTTACCCTCCAAGTTGCCAATCAGGCGATCGAACTGGCTGCCAAAGATGATGGTGTCACTTCCCACGCCACCGTTCATGAGGTTGGTGACGGTGAAGCTGCTGCCAGTAGTAGGATTGGTGTAGCCAATTAACAGATCGTTGCCCAGCCCGCCTTCGAGAGTAATCAAAGCAGTACCAGTACCAGCAAAAATGGCATTGCTAGCATTGATAGTATCGTTGCCATCTCCACCGGCTGCATTAGTAAAGGTTCCGCTGAGGCTGTCGTTGCCTTCACCGCCGATCATTGTATCCGTCGCAAAAGCTGCAACGATCGTGTCATTGCCTACTCCGCCGTCGAGCAAGTTGCGACCCGCGAAACCTGGAAATGAACTCCGCGCGCCTACGCTCGAAATTACATCCGGCACCGACGCCGACCGGATGAAGTCGTCGCCTTCACCTCCCAACGCGGTATCAGAAAAGGCAAAAACGTTGATCGTGTCGTTGCCTTCGCCGCCGTCAAAGAAGTTTCTGCCGCCGCCAAAGTCGCCGATCGCGCCGTTGAGAGAATCGTCGCCGCCACCGCCAATCAAGGTGGTTCTCTCAATGCCGATCGTGATGACGTCGGTAGTAAAGGGGCTGCTTTGCGTACTGTTGGTAATGACTAAGGTGTCGTTGTCATCATCGCCCGACAGGTAGCTGTTGCTGGCCACACCACGTAGCGTGTCGTTGCCTTTACCGCCATAAAGACTGTCTCTTACATTGATACCTACAACTAAGTCGTCGCCCAAATCACCCCGCAAGAAGTTGCTGCCTTCATTGCCAGCGAAGCCAATAGCCAAGCCACCCTCTAAAGAGAGGTTGTTGCCACCGCCTGCGATGAAGAAGCCGATCGCGTCATTGTCCTTACCGCCATAGAGGGAATCTCCTCTCTGCGCCCCTCCCAGCATCGTATCTGCGCCCTCATTACCAAACATGAGGTTAGCTTCGACAGTACCTTGGACGAAGTCTTCTCCCTCGCCGCCGTACAGGGTAGCGCGGGCTTCAGCGACTATGGTGTCATTACCTCGGTCGCCTAACAGCAAAGCCGGAGTGCGCTGGGATCTGATTGAGTCTTCGTCGTCGCCGCCGTACAGTGTATCGTTCGGGCCAACTGAAATCAGAGTATCGTTATCGCCTTGGCCAAATATTAAGCTGCCGCCCAGGGTGGAAGTTCTAACGAAATCCGCCCCGCCTGCGGCGAAGATTGTATCCGGGCCCAGTCCCGGAAGGTTTAAATCTAGTTGATTAGAATCGTCATTTAACGTTGTCATAAAGCTTCACTCCTCTACTTGTTGGTCATCGCTGGTGCGACTACAGACACTGCCTAGAACACCGAATGTTTGGATTCCGCTGTAGTTTAACCTGTTTGCCAGCCGCAAGTCTAGCCTACTGGCGTTAACCCTGTCTAGACTTTCTCCCTCGCGGATTTTTTGCTTGTAAGCTTTTATATTCAATGTCTTCACCCTTTAATAATCCTGGTGCACTGTCTCAGGTGCTCACGCTCTACAAGACGCGGCTCATATTCTTAATGTTCCATTCTGGATTGGCGGTCGGGGATCGCGTCCGGGGGAGGAAATTAAAGATTAAAAAAGGCTGATCTGGGTGATCCCGAAGACAAGGAAAATTGGGAGATTTGTTACTTGGTAACAAGGCTTTGTGGCAATTTCCGGTTTTCCAGGCAGGGCCCTCATTTAATAATTCTGGCCCGGATTGAACTCGGTACCGCTCCGGGCTTTAAAAGTCTACGCCCCGCTTTAGTTCTACGCCCCGATCGCCGTAGTGTTTGTGACAGTATACCTCGGAGTGTACGCTTGCCAAGTCAAAGTAAGCGTGGGGTTTGTGGCAGCGCCCGGTGATAATAATTTCTGTATCCCGCGGCTTGCGTAGCAGGGCTTCGACGATCGGCTCTACCGGCAGCAGTTCTAAGTCTACTGTGGGATTGAGTTCGTCGAGAATAATCGTTTTGTACCAACCGCTGGCGATCGCACATTTGGCGATTTCCCAGCCGCGTTCTGCTTCTATGCAGTCTAGCTCTTGCTGTTGCCCCCGCCAAACTATAGCATCTCGGCCGCACCGCTGGTGATCTACTAGCTGGGGGTAGCTTTGTCGCAAGGCTGCGATCGCCGCATCTTCTGTATAACCGGTGCCACCTTTGAGCCATTGCACGATTAACACCCGGTGAGATTGGTCTTGACTGATACCCCTACCTATTGCCTGCAAAGCTTTTCCCAAAGCGCTCGTAGACTTGCCTTTCCCCGCTCCGGTGTATATTTCGATACCGGAAATATGATGGTCTGCCGCTGCGGGGTTATAGTGGGGCTTCATTTCTGAGTGTAAGTCGGCAATCTCCAGCAAAGCTTCGGGGGCCGCTCGGCCTGTGGCGATGACTTCTAAATATTCTGGTTTGTTTTTGAGGGTTTGGACTACTTCGTCAACTGGCAGCAAACCCAAGTCCAATACGGGGTTTAGTTCGTCTAGTACCACCACGGAATAGAGCGAGCTTGCGATCGCTCCTTTGGCGATATCCCAGCCTCGCTGAGCTTCGGCCCGATCGAAGCGGGTGATTGCTTCGGCCCCAAAATATTCGGCTCTGCCGGTTCGCACTTGGTCGATCAAGTGCGGAAATGCCCGTTGCAAGGCTTCTATTGCCCCGTCTTCGTCGTAGGAGCGGCCGGGGCCTTTGAGAAAGCGCAGCAATAAGACTCGTGTGGGCGAGTCAGAATTGATACCCAGCCCGATCGAGCGCAACACTACTCCCAAAGCTGCCTGAGACTTGCCTTTACCAGCGCCGTCGTAGACGTGAATCTGACCCGCGGCGCGTTCCGAGCGGGATGAGGCTGTCCGAATACCAATGCCATTCCTTACCATAATCAGCAGTTGTTTGAGTCTGTATCGGGGTGGGTATTCGATCGCGCGCCTTGAATGTTTAATTTTTCCATTCTGTTGGCGGATCTCAACAGATTATACGATAACTTCTAACTCCCAATCTTTTAAGCAGCGATCTAACGGAATCAGGTGCTCAAACCTCCGGTTAAGATTCTTCCGCTTGTGCTGTACAATTAAAATTTAACACGGACTGATATACCTAAAGGCTTATGATTGCGAGTGTTTTCCCATTTCGGACTGTTTTGGTGCAAATTTTAATTATGTTTTTGGCGATCGCGATCGAATCGTGGTTTTTGCAAAAACTACTTAAACTCGGCCCCAAAACCAGCATTGAATATACAGCCATCCTCAATCTATCTTGCACTTGCGTAGGCTGGTTAGTTTTCTTCGGCATTGAAAGCGTTCTTAGCAAAGAATTGCGGGAACAGCTTATCGGTTATATTTTATTAGGACGTGGGGATAATGTTTACGCTCCAATAACTATGATAGCACTGTCAGTATTAGCAGTAACCTTTCTAGCTAAATGGCAGGGATTAGAATTCATAGAAAACATGGTTTCCGGCAATAAAAAAGCTTCCACACCTCAGTTTTTAGGACCACCAACCCTCACCCGCCGTCCTCCCAAAAAAACTTTTCAAGTAACTACCCAGTTTGGGGGAATTTTAATCGCCCACACTGTTAGCAATCTCGTTATTTTAACCGTGTTGTTTTTGCAAAGCGTGTATTGAAATTTATGATGAAGCAATTTTTAGATGTCACTCAGCAGCTAACTAAGCTGACGAACAACCTTTGGGAAACCAATAAAAAAATCCAAAAGGCGATGATTCCGCCTAAAGTTGTTCACTGGAAGACTCCTTTACTACTCAGCATCTTTTTAGCTTTGCTGACAGTGGCAGCCGTAACTGACTGGCGGACGAGAACTCTGCTTTTTGATATGAGCTGGTTATTATTTACACTTTCAATGGGTTTGCTGACCAGCCAGCAACCTTTTGTGATTAAAGGAGTAAGTCTGAGTCCGTGGGTGACAAGCATCTTAATTGGCTTGTGGTTACTGATAAGATTACCGTCGGATAGGAAGGAAATAGCATGGATATCCGGCCCACTTATAGCAGTAGCAGTTCTTGCTACAATAGAGATTTGGAATAGCGAGTCAAAACGGGAAGGTATCAGGTCGTTGGTGCGCCCTCAGTTTTTGATGATTACTCTCGTTCACCTGCTGTTTTCCTGTTGGTTTGCTTTTCACTTTTTAATTCAAGGTTGGATAGAACAGTATCCGAGTGTTTTATCTCAGGATTTAAGGCAAAGCGATTATGTGGTGACATTTCAACAGCCAACTATTAATCGCTCCCGAGGAGTTGTCATCCTCAATGAAATGGAGCGATACCTGCGAAATGAAGCCCGCACAAAACCGTGGGCGCAGGTAGAGCAAATGTTAATAGATATTGACAATGAGCGATTTTTTCTGCGGAATCAAGCCTTACAAACAACTGGGGTAGTCGCAGAAGATGGGAGGTGGGATGTCAAAACTTCGATCGTCCAAGGAGAGTCTCGCTATCAGTTAGATATGCAGGCAACTTGGCTGGGAGTGGTTTTTAGACCGGAAATATATTCGTTTACCAAATCTTGCGAGGTGTTCCAGATAGCCAATAGGGCGACTGTAACCTGCGATGCCATCAAACGCTCTCAACCCGGACAGAAAAAAGATGGAACGCCGGGGGACACTCAAGTTTGATTCTGTCTCTGTTAACTAATTGCGATGGGTATAGCGGGAGAGTGGGAGAGTCTGAAAGTGGGAGAGTCTGAGAGTCTGAGATGGAAAAAATCCTCTTTCTTCCCTCTTCCTTCTTCCTTCTTCCCTCTTCCTTCTTCCTTCTTCCTTGCACTAAAGTATGGCGAAAGTTTCCAGCGGGTTAATAACTAGATGAATTTGAGAAGAATCTTGACAGTCGCGACCAATGTATTTTGGGAAGTAATTCGCGATCGCATCCTTTACTTAATTATTATTTTTGCTCTGTTGATGGGCGCCTCGGTACGGTTGATACCGGAATTGGCGGCGACAACCGAAAAGAAAATTATCTTAGATATCGGTTTGGGTGCTATGAGCATTCTCGGTTTAATTGCCACAGTGTTTGTGGCTACCGGACTGGTCAACAAAGAAATTGAAAAGCGCACTGTTTATCTGTTAGTTGCTAAGCCGATAAGTCGGGCTGAGTTAATTGTGGGCAAGCACTTAGGACTGTCGGCGGTGCTGGCGGTGCTTGTAGCGGCAATGACTGTTATCTATCTGGCTATTCTGAGTTTGAGTAGCATTCCTTTCCCTTTGGGAAGCATTTTAATCGCTTCGCTGTTTATCTGGTTTGAGCTTTGTCTCATGGCTGGTGTAGGGATTTTATTTGGGGTGTTCAGCAGTTCGCTGTTGGCAACTTTACTGACATTTGGCGTTTATTTGATGGGACATTCGACGCGGGATTTAGTGGCTTTGGGCAAGTTAACTAAAAATCCTGGCCTAGAACAATTGATGATGGGACTATATCTGGTTTTGCCGGATTTAGCCAGATTCAATTTGAGAAATGATGCTGTTTACGGACAAGTTCCTTACTTGGCAGGTTTGATTACAGATGCTGGCTACGGTTTGCTGTATGTGGTGCTGCTGCTGTCAATTGCGATCGCCATATTTTCCCGTAGGGAATTTTAAAACGCGCCTTCGCTACTTTCAAAAGTGTGACTATATCAAATTATCACGCTAAAATATAAAGGAGGCGATCGCTCAGAAATCTCAACTAAAACTCAAACTTTTAATTGATCCCGAATAAGCTATTCTGTATTTAAATAGTACCTTTGGGCGGACTTTTCTGCCCTCCCCACAAGATAGGGACTTACGCATCGGGGTCCAGAAACCGGGTTTGTTACCGAATCTGCGGTCTACAACGCGTCTTTTCGTAAAAAAAACCTCGTTTCTAAACAATAGTGCGTAAGCCCTAAAGATGTTGAAGAGACATCCCCCTGTAAATTAGATTGCGATAGCTTAGCAGTAAGAAAAAATGAAATTATGTTAGTAGAAAAACTCGAACAATTAAAAGATATTTTCGCACAAATGGAACGGGCTTTGATTGCCTACTCCGGCGGAATTGACAGCACTTTGGTAGCAAAAATCGCTTTTGATGTGTTGGGCGATCGCGCTTTGGCAGTGACGGCAGTTTCCCCCTCTCTACTGCCCGAAGATTTAGAAGATGCGCGGATTCAAGCAGCAGAAATTGGTATTGCCCACGAGGAAGTACAAACTCAGGAAATGGCAAATCCAAATTACACTTCTAACCCGGTTAACCGCTGCTATTTCTGCAAAAGCGAACTGCACGATACTTTGAAACCCCTAGCACTAGCAAAGGGTTATCCTTATGTGGTGGATGGGGTTAATGGTGACGATTTAAAGGATTACCGTCCCGGAATTCAGGCGGCAAAGGAACGCGGCGCGCGATCGCCTTTAGCCGAAGTAGGAATCACTAAATTTGAGGTGCGGCAATTGGCAAAAGAATTGGGTTTGCCTTGGTGGGACAAACCGGCTCAACCTTGTCTCAGTTCGCGCTTTCCTTACGGCGAAGAAATCACCGTTGGAAAGTTGCAAAGAGTGGGGCGCGCCGAACGGTATTTGCGGCAGTTGGGACTGAAAAATCTGCGAGTGCGATCGGACGGAGATACGGCACGCATTGAGTTACCTGCAGAGGAGATTCAGGAGTTTGTGGTAAACACGGATTTGCCTGCATTGGTGGCGGTATTTCAAGAGTTTGGTTTTGTTTACGCTACTTTGGATTTGGAGGGGTTTCGCAGCGGCAAATTAAATCAGGTTTTGCAGCCGCAGTTGTTGGAAACGAAAGGTTGATTAATTTTCCCGAATACAAAAATTTTTTCATGATTGATGTAGTTTGGGACATGGACAAAGGGGAACAATGTCAATCGAACCTTTATCTTTGATGTAGCAACTTATACGTTTCAAGGATCGAATTGTTAGGATTACAGGACTTACGCAAAAGTAAGGTATTTCTGTTGCCCAGCGAACTCAGTGAAGCAATCTCAAGGTGGCGTTACTTAATCAGGGTATGAAAAAAAAATCACTTTAAAATCCACCCGCTTTGTGGATACTGGTTTCTCTGACGGGCCT
This sequence comes from Microcoleus sp. Z1_B2, assembly GCF_036700325.1. Classification (NCBI taxonomy): domain Bacteria; kingdom Bacillati; phylum Cyanobacteriota; class Cyanophyceae; order Oscillatoriales; family Microcoleaceae; genus Microcoleus; species Microcoleus sp. Z1_B2. The sequence continues at coordinate 122,317 of NZ_JAUBOQ010000016.1, read as the reverse complement.
ATTTAACGTTTCATACCGTAAATCAGCAACGCCTAGAGGGCCGGCACTCTTGGCACGGCCCCTACGGATAATGAAACAGCCCTGCCTTTGCTCGGACGAAAGTTTGACTCTATGCAGCGGTTTCAACCACCTCTTCATAAAAATGGTGGCTAACTATCAACGCCCGAGTCCGATCAAGGAGTAGTTGGCTGAATTTGCTGTGGCTGCATTTGCTGCTGCTGATTTTGGAGCTGAAGTTGCTGCTCCTGGATCTCGATTTGCCGATTCTCAAGATCTATTTGCCGCTGTCTGTCTTCGAGTTGCAAGCGTCTGTCTTCAAGTTGCAGTCTTCTGTCTTCTGCTTGCTGCAATCTATCTTCACGTTGTAGCTCTCTTTCTAGCAGTCTGTCTTCACGTTGCTCTTGTCTGTCTTGACGTTGTTCGCGAAGCTCTCTGAGCTGATTTCGTCGCTCGAAATCCCCTCCCAAAAATAAGTTTTGAAAAGCGTTGATAGTTGCTTGAAACCCAGTAAAAACGCTGCTAACAGCGCCGATACCTGTTGCTACTCCTGTTATTGGCTGCAAGAAAGTGTTGATATTGTCTGCTACCCTAGCATAGCCCGATCGCGCTACCAGAATCACATCGTTGTTGCGGAGAGTGGGGTTATTATTAGGATTCAATCCTTGAGCAAAATCCACCTCTATCGTGCGGCGAGAAACAGTACCGTTGGGATTCAATCGCAATAGTTCTACCTTGTCTTTTTTAGCCCGCAATTGATTGAAACTGCCTGCGGTGAGCAAAGCTTGGTGCAGGGATGTACTAGGTCGCACCTGCAAAGCCCCAGGCCTAATTACTTCTCCTACAATATTGATGCTAATCGCGTTCGGAGAAAAACTGCTATTTGCAACTTGAGAAACTTCAGCTAAGTCTACCGTAGCCGCTGTCGGGATAATTACGCTATCTCCTTCTTGCAGCAAAATATCTTGAGTTGCGTCGCCTTTTTGCAGTAAATCCCACAGATTTACCATGATAGTTTGTTCGTTGCCACCTCTGACTCGGCGGCGGATTTGTACGCGGCGAATGTCAGCTTCTGTAGTGATACCACCAGCAATTTTCAGTGCTCTAGTTATTGTTGGTAAGCCCACAACTGCTCCTTGCTGTTGGTCGATAGATACAAAACTCAACTCTGTTTGTTGGTTGCTCGATCGCACATCCGAAGCAAATACAGTATAAGGCCCCGGCCGGTTTACTTCCCCGACAATTACTACCCCAATTGGTTTAGTAATATCAGCGGAAAAATTAGCACTGGCTCTTTGACGAACTTCTTGAGTATTGAGGGCACTTGCTGTCGGTATAAAAATTGTATCTCCATCTCGAATGGTAACATCTTGACGCAAATTTCCCGTCTCTAAAAAATCCTGCAAATCAACAGTAGTAACTTGCTCCGGCCCGCCTCTGCGGGGACGACGAATTTGGACATTTCGCATATCTCCTGCTGATGTCACCCCTTGTGCAAGTTGCAGCATTTCCATCAAAGTCGGGAATTTTACTCCTCCTCCTTCTCTAGTGGGATTAATCTTGTATGAACCCGGGCGAGTAACTTCACCGGCAAGACCTATATTTAGGGGGCGAGCGACTACCAGAGTCACGGTAACAACGGGAACATTGATGAAGGGTTCGTATCGCTGGGTAATCACATTAGCGGCTTGTTGCAGCGTCAACCCTTGAATTGAGACGCTACGAATGATTGGCAAATTGAGCGTCCCGTCAACTAGCACTTGATATTCTCTGCTGAATTCAGGGACGCCGAATATCTCTAAAGCAATGCGATCGCCCGATCCTAAAGTATAAGCTGCTTCTTGTGTCAGCGAACCCGGAGGTGGCGGCGGTACTCTCGGTTGGTTTTGGTTCCTAGCGGGCACAGGATTTCTGACGGCAGGCAACTGAGCTCTACTGGGCGGCGAACTCAATAGCACCAGGAGTGCTGACAAACTCAGACTTGTAGCGGTTTGAACGGTATATTTCATCTTTCTTCCCTGGTTGCGGCCTGCCATTGAACAAGAGCAATTTAGCTAGTGGATTGTAGTTTATTTTCCCTGCTGTCCAGTGTAGCCTCGCTTTGCGGCAAAATCCACAGGTACAAGCATAAAAATTGTGCGATCGCACTTAACTATTTTGCCCCTTGTTTGTAAAGAAAGTGTAAAGCCCGCCAACTGTTGTCAGGATTAATATCTCGTTTGAGCAAAATTCTTCATACATAAGTCCGCATACAAATCAACCCGCCGCAGAAAGGAGATAGAAAAAAACCGCCCTGATTTGAGGTAAAATGTTAAATAATTCTCTCTGCAGGACAAAGACAAGTGTCACTAAAATTGGATAAAGTAATTCCCTGGGGACGCTGCTTGGATGAATACATAGGAATGTTTAGCTTGACATCAAGTGACCTCAAGCTAGCAATTCTTGATTGTGCTGGCGGCCCAGCGAGTTTCAATGCCGAAATGACTCGCCAAGGTAAAAAGGTAATTTCTTGCGATCCAGTTTATCAGTTTACTGCGGTGGAAATTGGCGATCGCATCCAAGAAACATATCAAACTGTGATTGATGCTGTCAAAGCCAATGTAGACGGCTACCTGTGGAACAATTTTGAATCGCCCTACCAGCTAGGAGAAGTGCGAATGAAGGCGATGCAGGAATTTTTAGAAGATTTTCCATCTGGCTTAGAGCAAGGCCGCTACCTGAATGCTGAGCTGCCAGTTTTGCCTTTCGATAACGGTCAATTCGATTTAGCTTTGTGCAGCCATTTCTTATTTGCTTATTCTCACTTGCTTTCCGAAGAATTTCATTTGGAAGCAATTACAGAAATGTGTCGGGTTGCGAAGGAAGTCCGGGTATTCCCTCTATTGCAGAGTTTTAGCGGGGAGGAATCCGATCACTTAAATCCGATTATCACCGAATTAAAAAAGAGAAGTTTTAGTGTAGAAATTCAAGAGGCTCCTTATGAGTTTCAAAAAGGCGGGAATAAGATGCTGCGAGTTAGGGGGCGAATGTAATTCGCGGCTGCGGAGGGCATGGCAATTTGCGATCGCTTATTTCCAAAAAATTAGATAAGCTAAGCATAAGGTTCTGCCTCATCTTGGGGTTCGCCAATCGCACGCTGGACTGCATGGCGAATGTGGATAATCCTCACCGTTGGTATGGGTTGATCGTCAAAAATAATGAAGAGTATGCGATACGTGGTTTTACCACTTCCATACAGAAGCTGGCGAATCTCTTGGCTGAAAAACGCGTTTTCACGGGCTAAAACACAACGACGCGGCATTTCTTTCAGTGAGGAAATCGCTTTAATCAAACCCTGATACCATGCTTGAGCGCGTTCGGGAGTCGTGAATTGGGAAAAGTTCAGAAACGCTGCATCAGCTTCAGATTGAGCTGTACTGGAAAAGTCAATGCGATACATTATGCTTCCAAAGAAAGTCCGTATTTCTGGTTTTGTCTATCGACAAACTCTTCCAGAGTAGAAAACTGACCCCGATCGAAGTCATCAAGTCCGCGTTGAATCCCTTCTAATGCCTCGAAGAAATCGCTTTCATCAAAGCTAAGTCCGAACGCGATAACAGCTAGGGTAACGCTGGTTATATCTTGTCCTGTACTTTCCGCCCGTTGGCGCAGCAGTGCTTCGATTTGGGGGGGTAAGGTGAGTGTAAGAGTCATAAAAGTTATGATGAATGGTTAACTTTATTTTCTAACTTTATTTTGGCATAGGTAGCCAAAACGATCGCTTCCTAAACTATCTGCCCATTCCTGAAACCGATCGAGCTCTGCGGCCCGTCTTGTTTTTCTGGTAATCTTGGAAGGCTGCGAGACTCAAGGCGATCGTTTCTTCTTCACTGAGGGTTTGAAACTCCTTTGCTGTGTCAATTTCGCCCCACTGATATCCCTCCGTTTCCTCGGCAATTTCTGCGATTGTTCAAAGTCGCTGAGATTACCGTTGGACTGATTCAGTCATGAAAGCACGATCGCCTTAACCGAATCGCTGGGCATGGCTTGAATTTGGGCGTGGAGTTGCTTTAAGCTGTTCTGCATTTAAATTGGATGTCAAAAAATAATCAAACTATTGTGGGGTGGGCGTCCCGCCCGCCCTGAACCTACAATTTAAATGCGCGACAGCTTATAGATTGAGCCATTGGACAATAGAGAGTGACTGATGTAATTTTAGCGCAGTGTCAAATAGTTGCACATACTATAGCAATCCTACATGAGTCGTAATTTTTTACCCCACCCCAACCCTCCCCTTACTAAGGGGAGGGAGTAAGAAGTTCACAAATGATTTAGAATGGCTATATAAGGCACAGTGGCGATAAAATTAATTAAAGACTTTAAAGCGACCCCACGGATCGATCGGGGGGCTTATTTCGCGGGCTTATTTCTCAGATACCACGTTTTCTTTAGTAATTCTAATCAAAAACCGCAGAGCTTCATTCACTGCTTCAGAATCGGGAAACATCTCTGCAACATCCGGTTCTAAACGAATATTTACACCACCAAAGGTCTTTCGTCCCGATCCTACCCTTCTTACACGCAACTTCCTCAAATCATATTCCGACCGAAGCTCATCGTCCATCCCTGTTTCATCCTTCTTCATAAACTTCTCGCTCCACTCGTGTTACTTTTCTGGCGCTAATCAAACGAATAAAATCTGCTCTTTCTGTATACGACACTATCAATAAATTACCTTGCTGGGACTCTCCAACAATAATATAGCGATCTTCTTCATCAGAGTGATCCGGATCGTAGAAATCGACGTAGAGGGGATCGTCAAAAACCGTTCTGGCTTCCTCAAATGAGATCCCATGCTTGGACAAATTTACCGCTGCCTTCTTTTCATCCCACTCGAATTTCATAAAGAGCCCAAATCAGCATCTTTGATATAATATTACACCTAGAAGCAAAACTCAAACCAACTCATGCCACAAACAGTCTGGATCGCACGACACGGAAACCGCATCGACTTCGTTAACCCCGACTGGTTTCTCACCGCAGAACACCGCTACGATCCCCACCTTTCCGAAGACGGTCACGTTCAAGCCAAACAACTCGCAAATCGCCTCAAAGGAGAAGGAATTTCTCATATTTTTGCTTCCCCTTTTCTGCGAACTGTCCAAACAGCAAATCACGCGGCAGAAGCTCTCGATTTGTCAATTAAACTAGATTGGGGACTGTGCGAATGGCTGAATCCTGAATGGATGACAGAAATGCCGGAAACAGAGTCCGTCGAAGCTTTGTGCAGGCGTTTTCCCAGGATTGATGCTTCCTACAAAGGCGGTATTGCTAATTATCCCGAAACCGTGGAAGCTTGTTTCAAAAGGGCGGGGGAAACGGCTAAACGCCTCGTGGCTGATTTTCCCGAAGATATGTTATTAGTAGGTCACGGTGCGTCGGTTTTAGGCACTGCGATCGGGCTGGCGGGGGGTGCAGAAACGGAAATTAACGCTTCTTTGTGCTGTTTGGTGAAAGTGGTGCGGGATGAGGGAGAATGGTCGATCGCACTTAATGGCGATACTTCTCACCTGACTGACTCTGAAACCGCGATCCGGTTTAATTAAAGTTGAGATTCGTGCCAAAAATCGCATTTTATGCTATGTGTGTAAGGTGCGCGGCAGAAGAGCACCCTACGTTCATCTGATTAGTCCGAATCTGGGTGTTATTGTTTAATCTCGATCGCACATTTTAAATCGAAAATCTTAAATCGATATGGCTGGACACAGTAAGTGGGCGAATATTAAACGCCAAAAAGCGAGAGTTGATGCCGTTAAAGGCAAGGTTTTTGCTAGAATATCTCGCGAAATTATTGTCGCGGCCCGCAGCGGAGTTCCCGATCCCGCTGGCAATTTTCAACTGCGGACGGCTATTGAAAAAGCCAAGGCGGCGGATATTCCTAATGAAAACATAGAAAGGGCGATCGCCAAAGGTGCTGGCTTGGCGGGGGGAAGTTCGGATTTAGAAGCTATTCGCTACGAAGGTTACGGCGTTGGCGGAGTTGCTATTCTGATTGAAGCGCTGACAGACAATCGCAACCGCACAGCGGCTGACTTGCGAGAAGCTTTTACTAAAAATGGCGGCAACCTGGGCGAAACTGGTTGTGTGGGCTGGATGTTTGACAACAAAGGAGTTTGTACGGTACGCGGGCCGATTGATGAGGAACAATTGTTTGAAGCGTCGCTAGAGGCGGCTGCGGAATCTTATGATTTGATATTAATTGATGAGGATACTGAAGGTGCAGAGGTATTTACAAGTGTGGCTAATTTGGAACAGTTGGCTGATGTTTTGAAACAAAAAACTTTTGCTGTTGTGCAGTCGGAAACTCGCTGGATTCCGAGCAATACAGTGGAAATAGACACTCCTGAAAAAGCTCGATCGCTCTTGAAGTTAATGGATGCACTGGAAGATTTGGACGACGTGCAAAGTGTGACGGCGAATTTTGAAATGACAGATGAATTGATGTCTTTGAGTATGGTTTAATGCTCTAAATCACCAGATTTTTGCCATCCGCAAGACAAATCCCGGTAACTCTGGATCTGCGCTGACTGTTTCAGGATTATCTAAGATTTCCTGTTCGCGATTGGGACGGTAAATATAGACTTTTCTGTTTTTGCGATCGACCAAAAAGCCGAGCGATACACCGTTCTCAATATATTCTTGCATCTTATTTTGCAATCCCTTGAGAGTGTCACTAGCAGACCGCAATTCAATCACAAAGTCTGGACAAATCGGTGCGAATGAGGCTTTTTGTTCTTCAGTTAAGGCATTCCAGCGCTCTAGTTTAATCCATGAGGCATCGGGAGATCGGGTTGCTCCATTCGGCAAGGTAAAGCCTGCACTGGAGTCAAACGTTTCACCTGTGCCATCTTGTTCTGCCCAGTTCCCCAATTGTAGGGCAATCTTGAAGTTGCGGTTCCCTGTATCTGAAAAGGCTGGTGACATAATGATAACTTCCCCACTGGCTGTACGTTCAATTCTCAAATCGCGATTAACTAGACAGAATTCATAAAACTGTTCAACAGTCATCGATTGGATCGCAGGGAAATTGACCGTCAGTGGGACGCTTTCGGTTTGAATTAGCAGCGTCGTCATGGTTTTTCCTTTTTTTGGTGCAGGGGTGATATAATACCTTGATATTACACTATTTTAGCTTGGCGCTCGAAAGTCTTAGTCGATCGGGGAGTCGGAGGCTTGTATCCGTTTTTGGGCTGGATTAATCGATTTTAGATTTTAGATTTTAGATTTTAGATTTTAGAATTGAAGCATTTTTAGA
>NZ_JAUBOQ010000016.1:0-114926 GCF_036700325.1 Microcoleus sp. Z1_B2 | reverse complement strand
TTAAAGATTAAAGATTAAAGATTAAAGATTAAAGATTAAAGATTAAAGATTAAAGATTAAAGATTAAAGATTAAAGATTAAAGAATAGAAGCCTTGACCCAGCCCAAAAACGGATACCGTGCCACGTACTCCTGTCGTGGAAAGATAAAATTTTTAGACCCTAGTTCAAGATCCCAGATTTATCTGTGGGGTAAATCTAAAATCTAAAATCTAAAATCGACTGACCCCACGGATAAATTTGGGGGGCAAGTTTCATCGGATACAGGTTTTTTATTTCTGGACGAATGAATCCGGGGGCTTGTATCCCGGATGCTTGATTGTCAATAATCTTTTTTCCCAGTCAGTAAATAAGTAACCATGTATCCCTTGCCCTTAACTTGAATGGCGCCGCGCTTCTGAAAAGTATATTTATCTTTTAATCTCTCGTAGGTTTCGGCGGTGACTTGAATGCAGCCGGTAATCCCGTGGGATTCCATGCGCGAAGCAATATTTACTGTGTCGCCCCAGAGGTCGTAAATAAACTTTTTTAAGCCGATAACGCCTGCAACGACAGGCCCACTGCTAATCCCGATCCGAATGCTGAAAGGTTCCGAATGTTCTAAACTCAGCAGCCTAATTTCGTGCAGCATATCGATCGCCATGTTCGCAACGGCCTCGGCATGATCCTCTCTGGCTGTAGGCAAACCGCCGACAACCATGTAAGCGTCACCAATAGTCTTAATTTTCTCTAAACCGTGGCGATCGGCCAAGTGGTCAAAAGCCGAAAAAATATCGTTGAGCACTTCCACCACCGCCGTCGCTGAAATTCTCGACGAAAGCTCTGTAAACCCCACAATGTCGGCAAACATCACAGTTACTTCCGCAAAACTTTCGGCGATATTGTGTTCATTATCCTTCAAACGCAGGGCGATCGCAGCAGGCAAAACGTTGAGCAGCAGTTGCTCGGATTTAGCTTGTTCGAGTTCCAACTGTAGGTAAGCAGCCTGCAACTGTTCGGCTTGGCGAATTCTTTCTCCGGCTAGCTTTTCGATTTGGGCGGTGCGACTCAAAGATGTCAGCATATATGTCACCGGAATCAGAGTCCACAGCATCCCCATCGTCAGAGTTCCCCAAGAGCGCCAGTGCTTGCGAATCCGGCGAATTTCCGGCGTTGCAGACACGTACATAGACCACTGGCGGCCGCTAATTTTCAGCCGCCTTCTGCAAGCTGTATAGTTCGGGCCTGGATTGTCAAGAATTGGGCAGTTTTGCATGAGGGATCGGTCAGCAGTGGCTGATACTGGAAGCACTTGTTGGCTCGCGGATTGGAACTGCACCGCAAATTGCTGAATTTGGCCCTCAGCAGGGAGATTTTTGAGAACCGGGTTGGCCGTTTGGGGTAACAGTGACGCTGCTTGTTGCTTGTCTGGAGCCTCGCTAACGAGATAAATATTGAGGTATTCGGTATTGCGTCCTTTTAAAGAGGTTTGGAAAATATCTTTGCCTCGAAATACGCCCAGAACAAATCCTTGTAGCAGTTGGCGACGGGATTCCAGGGTAGTCGGGTTACTGCTGTTTTCGTAAATCGGAACTATGGCCAAAAGACCTAGTTCCGGGGAATTGCCTTGAGTTAAGCCGATGTAGTTGGTGACAATCATTTCTCCTGTATCGCGTCCTCGATCGAGCGCGGCGCGGATTTCTGGGTGGGAGGCGAGGTCAAAGCCGAATGCTGTCTCGTTTCCGGCTGGTGGTTCGACGTAGAAAGCCGGGAAGTATTCGGAACGCTGGAGGGCCTTGCGGAGTTCTCCTCGCGGGCCACGCTCTGTAATCTCGAAGCTGGGGTCGGTTTCGGTTCTAGCTTTGGTTTCGTAGTTGCGTCGCTCGTCCTGGGGGACGCGGGGGGCCCAAGCCAGGAGTTGCAGGCTGGGGTGGACGGATAGGGGACGGGCGACAAACCGGGCAAAAGAGGAACGCTCGACGGTGTTGAAGGCTTTCATGTAGTCGCTGAGGGCGAGAACAGTATCTAAGTCGGAGTTGAGCTGGCGTTCGATGCTGATCGAAATATCGTCAATGCGGCGGTGCATTTCGTAGTCGCGGCGCTTGTCTTCCCAGTCCCAAACCAAGGCGAATGTGAGAAGCGACAGTCCCACACCCAAACCCAGCGTCAACCCGGCTGGAATGTAGCGAGACCAGGATAAAGGTAGTTTTTTCAGCATATTTGCCTAGCGAATAAGGGCAGCAGATTAGCACACCGCTGAGTGCGATTTGTTCCGGCCTCTGAGTGCGGTTAATTCAAAACCCTGATAACTCAAGCACCGACGGCAATTGGGAGTTAAAAGTTAGATATTTAAACTTTTAGATTAATCGACGATCGCTCAGCAGGGGATTTCAATCCAGAATTCCGCTCCCTGTCCGGGCGCTGAGATGCACCGCAGGCTTCCCTTATGTTTTTCTACCACAATCTGATGGCTGATGGATAATCCTAAGCCGGTTCCAGCCCCTACGGGCTTGGTGGTGAAGAACGGGTCAAATAGCCGCTTGCGAACCTCTTCGCTCATTCCCGGCCCACTGTCGGCGATGCAAATTACAATGCGATCGCAATCACTGAGCTGGCTTTTACTGTGGCTTTTCAACCCAGCTTTTTTCATGAGGGTGCGAATCACGATCGTCCGAGGTTCCGGTTGGTTTTCTAGAGCGTCGATCGCATTGCTTATAATATTGAGAAAAACCTGGTTTAACTGTCCCGCACAACAGTATATCTTGGATATCTTTCCGTATTCTTTAATGATTTCAATCCCGCTTTTTATACTTGCTTGATGCAATCTATGCTGCAAAATTAACAGTGTACTGTCAATTCCTTCATGAAGGTCTACCAACTTCATTTCTGATTCATCCAGTCTCGAAAAATTTCGCAGCGACAACACAATATTACTGATTCTTTCTACTCCTACTCTCATGGAATTCAGCATTTTCGGCAAATCTTCCTTCAGAAAATCCAACTCTAACTCCTTAACTTTTTCAGCAATCTGAGGTACTGGGGACGGATAGCATTCCTGGTAGAGACTTAACAGTTCAATTAAATCGTGAAAATAGTTATAAGTGTGAGAAATATTGCCGTTAATAAAAGTTGCGGGATTGTTAATTTCGTGGGCAATCCCAGCCACCATCTGACCGAGACTCGACATTTTTTCGGATTGAACTAATTGGATTTGAGCGTTTTGTAGTTGTTCGTAGGCTTCTTGCAATTGGGCGGCTTGTTTTCTTAATTGAGATTCGGAAGCTTGGAGTGCGGCGGCGGAAATTTTGCGATTGGTTATATTTTCAATCATCCCTAAGTTGTAAATAGGTTGTCCTTCGCCGTCTCGAATTAAAGTAGCTGTCACATTTACCCAAACAATTTTACCTGTAGCGGTAATCTGGCGGAGTTCGATTTGATAGTGAGTAATTTCTCCCCGCTCAAGAGAATCAGCAACTTGGAGATTTTTGGGAGAATCTTCGGGATGCCCAAGTTCAATAAATGTTTGGGCGAGCAATTCGGCTGCGGTATATCCCAGCATTTCACAGTAAGTTTTATTGACTCTCACTAACTTGTTATCATCTAAATTAGCTAAGTAGATAGCGATGGGTGCATCTTCAAAAATTGTGCGAAATAGTTCCTCGCTAGCCCGGACTTTAGCTGTTAGCGAAAGCCGATCGGTGATGTCTTCAAAGGTAGACAAAATGCCGACAACATTGCCGGAATTGTCGTGTAAAGGTATTTTATTTGTATCCAGACAGCACTGGGTGCCGTCGGCTTGCATTTTAGATTCTATGATGTGATATTCTGGGGTGTTGGTTGCCATAATCCGGCGGTCGCAGGCTCGAAAAAATTCTGTTTCTTCCGGCTTCCAGGGCATATCGAAGTCGGTGAGACCGGCGATTTCACTGGGGTGATTGAAACCTGCGACTTTGGCAAAATTTTTGTTGCCTCCCAAGTAAACTAAATCTCGATCTTTCCAGGCGATTAACTGAGGGATGTTATTGATTACTAACCATAGCATTTTTTGGGATGTTTCCAAGGCTTCCGTGCGTTCTCGGACGCGCTTTTCAAGTTCTTGATTGGCTTGTTGCAGGGCGATTTTTGACTGGCCCAGGGCGATTTCTGCTAGCTTGCGATCGCTGATGTCGATTGTCACTCCCTCCCACAGTATATCGCCCCCAGGCTGCCGTTCGGGGCGGGCTATGCCGCGAATCCATTTCAGTTTTCCCGATCCGGTTACGATCCGCCCTTCATATATCCAAGGTTTGAGAGTTTTGCCGGAAAGGGCGATTGATTCTAACAGATTTTTTAGGTCTTCTGGATGCACCCTTGCCCAAATTAAATCGGAGTTTTGTTGAACTTTTTCAGGATCTAATTCGTAGAGTTCCCAGCAGCCTGAACTGAGATAAATGAATTCATCGGAACCGTCGGGATGCCGCAAGTATTGATAAATCATTCCCGGCACATTGGCGGCCATTTTTTGGAATCTGGCTTCGCTTTGCCGCAGTGCTGATTCTGCAAGTTTGCGATCGCTAATATCAATCAACAAGCCGTCCCAAATAATGTTATCTTTTTCGCCCGGTTCTGGTCGGGAAGCCCCGCTAATCCACTTAATCCGATCGCCCGGAAAAACAAATCTGCCTTCCCACCGCAAAGGCTCTAAAGTTTTAGCTGAGATAGCAACAGATTCATGGAAGCTTGGCGCATCGTCTTGATGAATCATTTCGAGCGCGGGAATAGCTGAGTTTTGCAGTACCTCTGGTTCTAATTCCCAGAGTTCGCGACAGCCGGAACTGACGTAGGGGAATGACATAGTGCCGTCTGCTGCTAACTGAAATTGATAAATCATTCCCGGAACGTTGGCTGCTAGTTTTTGAAACCTCGCTTCGCTTTGCCGTAGTGCTGTTTCTGCTTCTACGCGAGCGGTAATATCGTAAAATGCCGATAAAATTGCGGCTTCCCCATTAAAATTAATCGCTCGCATCGACATTTTTACCCAAAAAAAACTGCCATTTGCTTTCTTGAGGCAGATTTCTTCGCGGTCGCTAAAGCCATTCTTTTTGACCAATTCTAGTAGTTGAATGTTGTCATTTATATTGGCATAGATGTCAATTTTTTCTCCACCCACAAGTTGTTCATAACTCAAACCTAAACTTTCACCAACAGCAGGATTTGCATACAAAATGACGCTGTCTTCTAGGCGCGTAATTAACAGGGGCACGGGAGTTGTACTGGCAATCGCGCGCAATCTTTCTTCGCTTTCTTCCCTGGCAGTTTCGGCTGCTACTCTTTTGCTAATATCGTTCTGAACTCCGATAAAATGAGTTAATTTTCCCTCATTGTCTAAGATGGGGGAAACCATTAATTCGTTCCAAAAAGGAGTTTTGTCTTTGCGATAATTTTTGAGCACTACCTGAATTTCCGTTCCCGCTTCCAAGCTGCGGCGGAGTTTATTTAATTCGACCTGATCGGTATCTGGGCCCTGCAAAAATCGGCAGTTGCGTCCAATAACTTCTTCGGCACTGTAACCGGTCAGTTTCTCAAAAGCAGGATTGCAGTAGATAATCGGTATGTCAGGCTTGCGAGCATCCGCGATGAGAATGCTGTTGCTCGACGCTGCGATCGCCCGTTCTAGGAGAGACAGGTTGAAAGAGTCTGTTGTCATCTGTAGCAATATCCAAACTCCTTGGGAGCGGACAGAACAATAGAAAATTATAAATAGCTTGAGCCATTCTTATTCTATAATTTTATTTTTAATTTAGCTTTTTTAACAAAATCAGCAGCCCAAAAAAGCCGACGGGGAAAGGAGTAATACCATTGTAGATTTTAGATTTTAGATTTTAGATTGGCAATGACTGATTCCATTATGGTTTGGGGCACGGGCCTACAATTGCCTTTTTGTTTGAAAGTAAGTAGTATCACCGAAGGCATGAGGCACTTATCCAGAAAACAGAAGGTGAAAATACCGAAGGCGGCAAGAAAACAGAAGGTGAAAATACTGAGATTTTTAACTTTTTTTCTTCTCCTCCTTCCATCCGGCTCATCAACCCTTTTAAATTGACAAGCTAAGGCAAGAACCCTGAGCAGTTTTGCTTACTTCAATCCTGGCTTGAAAAGCTTCTTTCAGGTGAGGCATATGGGTAACGGTGAGGATGCAGGCGAAGTCGGAGGCGATCGCATTAATTGCAGCAATCAGCCGATCGCACCCTTCAGCATCCTGAGTCCCAAATCCCTCATCAATAATCAACATTTGCAAAGCCGTACCCGCCCGCTGAGACAGCAGTCTCGCCAGCGCCAGCCGAATCGCAAAATTAATCCGAAAAGCTTCACCGCCAGAGTAAGTTTCGTAGGCGCGAGTCCCGCGAGCATCAGCAATTAAAATGTCTAAAGTGTCAATCAATTTAGTTGCTTTTTTAGAAGCAGCCGCCCGCTGAGTAATAAATTGAACGTGCAATTGATTGGCGCTCAATCTCGACAATATCTGATTTGTTTCAGCTTCAAGTTGAGGCAAAACATTTTCAATCATTAAAGCTTGAATGCCGTTTTTACCAAATGCTTGACCCAACTCTTGATAAACTCGCTGCTGGCGTTTTGCAACTTGCATTTGCTCTTTTTGAGCTACTAGCTGAACTTGCAGAGTTTCCAGATTTTGCTGCTGCTGCTGGAGGCGTCCGAGACTGCCCAAATGTTGGTCTAGCTGCTGGCGGCGGCGACTGATTTGCTGTTCGATCGCACTTATGCGCGCTGTGGGATCGGGATGTTCTTGCAACTGCTGGTTCATCGCGGAAGTTTGAGCGCTGACAGCTTGCAAATCTCGATCGCGCACAGCGATGGAATTTGCTATTTCATTAACCCGCTGCTGCACTTGCGGATACTGCACAGTTGCCGATCGCAATTTTTCGGCGCGGGCGATCCAAAACTGCGATCGGCGCATTTCGCTCCGCACGTGTTCGTGCTGTTCCAAATTATAGCCAATTTCCGCAATGTATCTATCTAAAGATAGAATTTGCTGCTGTATTTCCGAGCTGTTTTTTTGCTGTTCTAACTGTTGCTGTACGGTGGCTAATTGAGTTTGCAAATCCGGGCGACGGGCATTAATTTTATTCAGTTTCTGCTGAGCGTCTTTGATTTGAGCTTGCTTAATTTCCGCCCACCGCAAGCGCTTTTCATCGCTGCGGGCGAGGGAATGGCTGCGATCGCTGTAATTGAGCTGTTGCAGTTGCTGTTCGATTTGCTGGAGTTCGCCCAAATCCTCCGCTGCATACTCGCCTGTGCGTAGCAACCGCTCTATTTCTGCCGCGTCTTGACGCATACTCTGCAGTCGAGTTTCATCTTGACTCAGGCTATCTAATTGTGCTTGCAAATGACTGCGACGTTCCCGCAATTCTTGGTAGGGCGCTAATTCCTCTTCTAGTTCGCGGTATTCATGTCTGAGGACTTGAATTTCGCGCTCGGAGACGGCTAACTGTTCGCGCACAACCCACAGTTGGTTCCAGATTTCCTGCTGTTGGGTGTGGTGTTTTGTGACTACCAAATTCCAGTAGTGTTCGTCTAAAGGTCGATCGCACAAAGGACAATTGCCAAAATTTGCATCCCGCACCATTAAATGCGAATTTGATGGCTCGTTTTCCGCAAAATTCGAGGCTTTACCTTCACCTGCGGTTTTTTCTCCTTCATGTTTCCGCAGCAGTTGCAGTTTTTGGTCGATCTCGGCGAGTCTGGTTTGATAGTCGCGGCTTTTGGCTTGCAGGTTTCCGAGAAAGTCGTGCCTTTCTTGACCTTTTTCGCGGACTCGCTGCTGATAAACTCGCTTGTTTTCCAACTGCAAAATTTGATTGGCGATGGCCGAGATTTCCTGCTGTAATTGTGGCTGTCGCTTCTGCTGCTGAACTTGCACCTGTCGGTTGATTTCCTCTAAGCGGGCGGTTAAACCGGCGCGGGCGCGATCGAGCTTTTGTTGCTTTTGCTGCTGCTGTTGTAGAAGCGGCGAAACTTGCAGTTGCAGTTGCTCTAGTTCGTTGAGGCGCGATCGAACTGCTTGCAACTGTGCGAGTCCTTTGTCAACCTCCGGCTGCTGTTTGAGAATTTCCAGAACATCTTTTTCATCCTGTTCTAAAACATCTAATTGAGCTTGCAATTGCTGAATTTTGCTTTGCAAAAAGCTCAGTTCTTGCCGCTGCTGTTCTTGCAATTGCTGGCGCTGATTTTGGGCTTGTTGGTTTGCCTTAAATTTTCCAGCCAGAGTCTCTTCTGTGGCTTGCAAGCTGTGGAAATACGCAATTCCTTCTGTTATTTCATTTTCTTGAACTAAGAGGGCTTGTAGCTCATTTTGCTGCTGTTTGGCGGCGCTGAGTTCTTGCTGCAAGCGGCGGCATTCTTGAGTGATATTGTAGTGCTGTTGCTGGTGGCCGGCGAGGAGTTTTTGCCAAGTTTGACGGTTGTGGTGCTGGAGTTGCAGTTGCTGTAACTCGGTTGTGTCGGCTTGCTGCTGCTGCTGAAGCAAATCGGTTGCTTGCTGCAATTGAGTTTGTTCGGCGGCGATGGTCTCTTTTTGTTGCAGTTGCTCTTGTACGGTTAGCAAACTCTGTTTGAGTACATCGACTTGAGCTTTAAATTGTTTGGACGTATCTTTGGCTTGGTCGGATAAAGTGTCGTAGGAGTCGAGCTTGAGCAGGTTGGCTAAAACTTGTTTGCGTTCGATCGGCTTTTTGAGCATAAATTCATCAGCTCGCCCCTGTCGCAAATACGCCGAGTTGATGAAAGTATCGTAATCAAGTTTGATGTGTTCGAGGATTTTTTGCTGAGTTGTTCTCAGCCCCTTGTCTGTGAGCGTGCGAAAATTCACCCCCCCCGACCCCCCCTTACTAAGGGGGGGAGAAGAATTTACTTCTTCGGGTTCCTCTTTACCAAGGGAAGAATTCACTTCTTGTGGCCCCCCCTTACCAAGGGAAGAATTCACTTCTTGTGGCCCCCCCTTACCAAGGGGGGGGAAGGGGGGGTTTGTTGCTACTTGAAATTCCAAACTTCCCGATTGTCCGCGTCGGCGGTTGCGAATCACCCGGTAGATTTGGCCGCCGGTGGAGAAAGTGAAATCAACGCGCACATCAGTTTCGCCGATATGGATGATATCGTCTTCCGTATCGCTGCGACAACAGCCCCAAAGTGCCCAGGATATGGCTTCTAAGAGGGAGGATTTGCCAGCACCGTTAGGCCCGCAAATGCAAGCGGTGTGCAGGCCGCGAAAGTCTAAAGCAGCTTCGCGATAGCTGAGAAAATTTTTGAGTGTAAGTTGTATAGGAATCATTTAGGCCATCGCGCCATACAATCTATCTATAAATAACACTATTTGTACGCTGTTGCCTAGTTATTCAATCTAGATCCAGAACAATTGTCAGTGCTTCTGCAATTTCTTCCATAATTGTCTCGGACAGGGTTCCGAGTTGTCGGACAAATCTTTGTTGGGAGACGGAACGGACTTGAAAAGTATCGGCTGCTGAGAGTTTGGCTAAGCCATTTTCTGAGGTCGGTTCGAGCTGCACCATCCAATCAAGCGGGGAAAAAAGATCGTTCCATGCTGTAATTGGAACAATTACTTTGAGCCGCAACTTTCCCAATTCATCATCGCTGACAACCACAACAGGTCTAGTTTTGCCAATTTCATCTCCCACCGTTGGATCTAGTTTGACAAGCCAAATTTCGCCCTTACGCATTAGTTTCTACCCCTGCGCTCAGGTATTCTTCCTCTGAATCGAAATACGGTTCGCTGTCGGGCGACCACAAATCGTGCAGCGGCCCTCCTGGTTCATACAAAGGAACCGCTGCTTCTGCTGCGGCTCTGAGTCTGCGTTTTCTCTCAGCTTTGCGCTGGGCTTTTTCTTCTATTTCTTCGCGCATCATCCGCGAAGCTGTTTCGATGATTTCTAGGCGTTCTTCTGCTGTCAGATTTTTGAGTGCTGCTAAGATTTCTGTTTTGGTCACGGTTTTTTCGGGTGGTTGGTGAGAAAGTGCGATCGATCTCATATGTTGCACCATTTTCAAGAACAGGCTTTCCGGCCTGTTCCACAAAGAGTGAATTTGATTGTGGGATGGGCAGGAGAGCCCGTCCATAAAAAGCTTATTGAAAATGGTGCAAGATATAAGATCGATCGCACCATCATTATATCTTTCACAAAAATCCCTATCGGCGCTCTGTGCTTATGACGCAACCTACATTACCGCTCTGTGCTTATGGCGCACCCTACATTGATCGCATAGGCAGATTTTCCATCATCAAAAAGGGTTGACTGTATTCCTACAGCCAACCCCGCGCTTATTTATTTGTCATGCGTTTGCTCAAACAGCAACACTACCGGGCAATATTCGGGAACGTATAGCCGACACCGACCAACAATCCCACTTCAGCTCCGTCTACAAAACCAATATTCAGTCCGGCTGTGGCTGTAAAATTTCTCGACAGTGGCACATCTACACCTCCCGAAATCAGGAAGCCAAAAGTACCGTCATCACCGGTAGAAATTAGCACGCCAGCACCTGCATAAGGAGCAGCAGTAATCACAAAATCATCGCTGACTTCCACGGTCTCTTGAGATACAAAATCGTAGGTAACAGGAACTAGAAAAGCTAAGTTGTCGCGGAACAAAACAGTCGGTCTCACCGAGAAATTGTTCGTCAAACCGATTTTGCTAATAATCGCAAATGAACCGTCGCCTAAAGCTGAATCTCCGCCAAAACCTAGATTGCCGCCAATGCCGATGTAGCTGGGCCCAGAACGGGTTGCTCGGCCTGGTCGGATTTGAGTTCCTTGAGCTACTTTTTCAGTTGCTTCGGAGACAGTTGCAGGTTTTTGGGCAACTTTCGGTTGGTTTGTCAGAGCTGAGGCGGAAGTGCTGACAGGATTGCTCAACAATTCTTGTGCTGTTTGGACTTCTTTTTCTTCCTTTGTTGCTGTTACTTCAAGATTATTGCTCTGGGCAACAATTGAGGTAGGTCGATCGCTCTTTTTGACAGTCTCGACTGTTGACTGCACTTTGACACCATTATCAGCAATTTTAGCGGTTTCTTCCGACTTTTGAGTCTCAGCAGCAATGGATGTATTTTGCGCTGTTTCTGTCTCAGCAATTTCAGATGTTGCTGCTTCCGATTTTTCGGGTGCAGCAATAGATACTTGCAAGTTGGCGGCAGGTTCAGAGGCTGCTGGCTCTGCCGCTTCTGTTAGTTCGCTCCAACTGATTGAATCAATTTTTTTATTACTAGCCGTTGTTTCTGCGTCGGGTTTAACTGCTGAAGTTGCCGTCGGCTCAGAAGTTTGGTCAATATTTTGAGCTGCGATTGTTGCAGTTGTAGCGACATCGGGCAAGTTGCCAGTTTCAGCTTTCGCTGACATGGTACTGCAACAAACAGCTAAAGCTGCAAGATTTATTAACGCAAAAGTAGACTTGGAAAATAGACTATTCATAGCAACTCCTCAATGAAGGGTGTGTTAAAAGTGTAAGTGTTTGAGGGAGAACGTCGAGAGCTTTGGGAAAAAAAGACACAAATATGAGTTGTGTTGTTCCTAGATTGCCATTTTACCGTTGAATAGTCAACTCTCAAGCTGATTAGATTCAAGAACGGACGGTGGGTTTAGAGGCTAATTTTAATTTACAGATCGATCGGCAAAAAATCAATCCTAGGGATGATTTCATCCTTAATCCTGTTTAATTGAGGGGTCGATCGTTCGCCTCGCTTGCATCCTACAATACTTTACTTGGGGGCGCTGCACTCGCAGCCACGCCGGAAAAATCCGGTTTTTGAGGGCGCACCAGCTCTAAACCAAGAGACAACAAGCTTTTAAAACAGTTTGGGCAACCCCGCCGTCCCAAGCAAGTGCAGTTAATACAACGCGATCGGCTGCTGCAGGGTTCCTGACAAGTAATGTAGAATAATACCACCGATTCGAGAAAGATTTGTGGCTCGATCGTGTCAAAATTACTGAATATTATGAAAATTGTGTAAAATTTAGTGTTCTATTTGTAAAGTTTAGCCTTCGCTTTCGCTCAGGGTCTGACCATCTCACAACAGCACGCAACTAAACAAGTAAAAAAATACAAATTATCTCATCTCAACCTGACTTTATGAGCAAAGTTCTAGTGATATTAGGCGAATTGAGCGATCGCGACATCGATTGGATGCTCGCCAACGGCACCCGCACCCAAGTCCTCCCCGGCACAACCCTGATCGCCGAAGGAAAGCCCTTAGACGCCCTGTACATAGTTCTGGAGGGAACTTTGAGCGTTGCTGTATCATCTTTGGGCGACAAAGAAATTGGAAAAATTATTTCCGGGGAAGTGTTAGGCGAAATGTCTTTTGTAGACGGGAGGCTTCCTTCTGCTAGCGTCACGGCAATTGAAGAGTGCCTCATCCTGTCAATTCCCCGGCGACTGCTAACTGAAAAACTCGAGCAAGACGTGCTTTTTTCCCTGCGGTTTTATCGGGCGATTACCAAATTTCTGTCGTCGAGACTGCGGGGTACAGTCAAACGCTTCGGCGATGATAGTGATGGTTTAATATATGAAGATCCCGACGGCGAGGACGCCCTCCGGGGAAATGTCGAAAATCCCGATTTGGCGGCATCGAGATTTCAATGGCTGTTGGAGCGTTTGAAGGGGAGTTGAAGAAAGAAGGAAGTTCGGCAACGGATTCTGTAACGGATGTAACGGATTTCAGGAAGAAGGAAGAGGGAAGAAGGAAGAAGAGAAAAGAACACCTATTTCCAATTACAAATTCCCAATTCCTAATTAGAAAACATATTTTTCAGCGACGCGCCAATAGCGAGAAAAACGCTTCAAATCAATGTAACCATCGTAGCGGACAAAGGGTTCCGGTGGCAAAACTTCTACTGGGTGCGATCGCTTAATTTTCCCGCAAATATCCTGAAAGCGAGGACTGGGACTTTCGGTAGTTACCACTTGATTAGCGCCGGATTCGATCGCAAAAGCGATAACTTCCGCAGCCACATCGCCCCGCCGAATAACTACTGGCAACTCCAGCAAACATTCGTAAATAAACACCATTCGTTTGAGACTCAACTGCCATTCATCAATCAGCGCATCATCCCAAACCCAGATAGCCGGTGCCTGTGGGTGCGCTTGAAAAGCGGGGCCTTCAGGACTCAAACAGTCACCGTGCAGCCAAATAATCGGATTGTTCATAAATTAGTAATTGTTAACTTTTGACTGTTGACTGTTAACTGTTGATAACTACTGACTACTGACTAATGACTAGACCTCTTGCAAAAATAATTAGGACGGGCTCTGGGGCCCATCCCACAAGAAAAAATAACTCTTGTGGGATGGGCCCCAGAGCCCGTCCCATCAATTGAGGAAAAGGATTTTTGCAAGAGGTCTACTAATGACATTTTAATTTCTGCGAGTTTTTTTAGGGCGGTTCCAACTTTTAGAACCGCCGCTACGATCGACCTTTTCTCCATTAGGAAACAACTTCCCTTCCAAATATTCGTAAGTTCCCTCAAAATCGCATTGCCCATACAGAGGACAATCGCGACAATAAACCGCCTTAGTGTAACGCTCCAAATTTTCCCGATTAAAAAAATAAGGTTTGTGACTAAAAGTGCTGGCTACCCACTGCCAAGAAAGATTATTGCTCGCCGGATCTCCATCTAGCAAGTGTTGCAAAAACCAGCGAGCTCCGGCTTGCCAGCGCACGCGGCGCCAGTGTACGAGATAAGCGGCAGTCCACATCCGCTGGTGATTGTGCAAATAACCAGTTTCTCGCAACTCGCGACTGAAACTGTCGATGCAAACCAAACCAGTCGTGCCCTCGACGACATCCTGGGGCAGAGTTTCGCTGTAAGATGAGGCAGTGTAACCAGTTTTGTAGGGTTCCCGGTCTTCCCAAATCCCGTTGCCCAATTCGGCGTAGAGTCGCTGCCAATAATCCCGCCAACCCAACTCGTTGACAAGTTTCACAGCTTCTTCTGGATGCCGCACCTTCTCCAGCACGGCATCCCGGACTTCGGCAAGACTCAAAACTCCGTAGCGCAAATAGGGCGACAAGTGCGTTACCGCACCGTTGAGGAAATTGCGGGTTGAGGCGTATTTGCCGGGGTCAATTTGTTGCAGGGCTGTCTCGGCTGCTTTGCGCCCGCCTGGGGTTGGGGGTACGCTGCTGTCCCGCCGGGCGGCTTCGGGGAACTGTTGGCGCACGTAGGCAATTAATTCGTCGCGGCTGGCAAATTCCCGCTTCATGTCCTGACTCATTCTTTTCTCAAGCACCTGCTATTTTTTCTTAATGTTAAAGCTATTCGATCGGGCCCGCGGCTAGATGCCCTAAATTGCCCTTCACTCCTGGTAACTCACATCTTGCACCCTTGTCAGCAACAGGCTTTTCGGCCTGTTCCACAAAAGATAAATTTTCTTGTGGAACAGGCCGGAAAGCCTGTTCATAAAGGCTAATTGAGAATGGTGCAATATCTCAGTGGTAACGTACATTTTGCCCCCGCCGCAATTGATTGTGGGTTCGCTGCCAAAATTAGCATCAAACTCAGTACACTCAGGGATAGATATCATAGCAAAATCTCATGGAAACTTTTCCGGCGCACGCTCAAGCGATCGCCAGCTTAGCTAACGGACAGCAGCAAGGTACAAAACAACTGGAAAACAGCGAAGTTCAAGAGTTCGATCGAGCCATGATGCGCCGCTGCATAGAATTGGCTCGCCGTGCTCTGGGCAAAACCGCACCCAACCCCCTTGTCGGTTCTGTAATTGTCCGAGACGGCAAGATTGTCGGCGAAGGGTTTCATCCCGGTGCCGGTCAACCTCACGCCGAAGTTTTTGCGCTCCAGGAAGCGGGGGAACTTGCCGAAGGAGCGACTGTCTACGTGAACCTGGAACCCTGCAACCACTACGGCCGGACTCCTCCCTGTTCCGAAGCTTTAGTTAAGGCGAAGGTGGCAAAAGTAGTGGCTGGCATGGTCGATCCGAATCCTTTGGTAGCTGGCACTGGGCTAGCCCGGTTGCGAGAGGCTGGCATTGAAGTGGTGGCGGGAGTGGAAGGGGAAGCTTGCCAAAAACTCAACGAGGCTTTTGTGCACCGGATTTTGCACCGCCGGCCTTTGGGAATTTTGAAATATGCGATGACTTTGGACGGTAAAATTGCTACCAGTAGCGGCCACAGCGCTTGGGTGACAGGCGAGGAGGCTCGCAGCGAGGTTCACCGGGTGCGCGTCGGCTGCGATGCTGTGATTGTTGGGGGAAATACGGTGCGTCTGGACAATCCCCTACTGACGAGTCACCAGCCTGATAGGAATAATCCCCTGCGGGTGGTGATGAGCCGCACTCTGGATTTGCCGAAGTCGGCTTGGTTGTGGGAAACCTCTGTGGCGGCTACTTTGGTGCTGACTGAGCCTGGGGTTAACCCGGAATTTCAGGAATTTTTGATCGCCAAAGGGGTGGAAGTTGTGGAGCTCTCCCCTCTGACACCGACTAATGTTATGGCTTATTTGTACGATCGATCTTTTCTTTCTGTACTCTGGGAGTGCGGTGGCACTTTGGCCGCGAGGGCAATTGCTGAGGGTGCAGTTCAAAAAATTATGGCTTTTATTGCTCCTAAAATTGTCGGTGGCCAAGGAGCTCCAACTCCGGTGGGAGATTTGGGCTTTTCGGCAATGACTGAGGCTTTAACTTTAGAGCGGGTTTCTTGGCGCACAGTGGGTACAGATTGTGTGGTTGAAGGCTATTTAAAAATTAAAGATTGAAAGTTAAAAGCGAGTCTTTTGAGTTTTTGATTTTTAACTTTTAACTACCAGCCGGGAAGTCCCTCGGTATATTCAGATGGGACGCATCTGAGCGCTACGCCCCGTACCCCGAATGAATTACGCCCGCGTGATGAAAGGCTCGTCGGGTGTAGGTACGGAAACCGACAATTAGACATTGCGAGTACCTTTAACTTCGATGTACTTTCTCTAACTATTAAATCGAAAAAATGGTACATTAAGGTAGGTCGAAAAAAGAAATTTCCCATGCAACTAACATACAAATACCGCCTCAAACCCACAAAAGCCCAATTGGCAACAATTGTGGCTCATCTAGAACTATGTCGTCGGCAGTACAACTACCGACTTGGCGAAAGATTTAGGTGGTGGTCAGCCACGAGAACGCCCGTCAACGCCTGTCCCTTGATTGTTTCGATAGTCCCTGTTGAAGAGATTTATCAAAACATTCCTTTGACGAGAGTGCAGACTAGGGATGGTAGAAAAAAGGATGAATCGGGTAATCCTTTGACTAAGAAAGGCGACGTTTTCTCGAACATTGAAGGCGGATATGTACAGTGGCAGACGATACAACTGGCTGACATCAAAAACACTAAAAAGTTATTCCCTGATTATAAAGTGTTGGATTCACAGGTCTTGCAAGATGTCGTCAACAGAGTGGAAACTTCCTTCTCAAATTTCACCACACCCGATAAAAATGGCAATCGTAGGGGTCAACCCAAGTTTAAGGGGCTTCACTACTATAAATCCTTCACTTATCCTCAATTAGACAACTTAGATATTGTCAAGGATGAGCAAAATAGGATTTGCATTCGCCTCGCAAAGATAGGTCAAGTACCTATGGTTTTTCATCGTCCAATACCAACGGGCTTCAAGGTTAAGATGGGGAGCGTTATTAGAGAACCGGATGGGTGGTATATTTCCCTGACGCTAGAAGATAAGACGGTTCCTGTAACGGTTGCAGAAATTCAACCGACTGATGAAAACACTGTTGGTATAGATTTAGGAATAACTAATTACGTTTATCTTTCTAATGGCGAAAGAGTTGATAATCCTAGATTTTTGAGGAAGTCTGCCCAGAAGCTGGCAAGACTTCAAAGGAAGCTAGCTAACCGAGTTAAGGGTTCTAAGCCTTGGAAAGTTATCAAGGACAGAATTTCTAGACTTCATCAGTTCGTAGCCAGAGCTAGATTAGATTTTCAATTTAAAACGGCACATGATCTATTCGGGAAATGTGAAGTTTTAGTTGTTGAAGATTTGAGCGTCAAAAATCTGACTAGACGCGCCAAACCTACAACAGATACTGAGAGTGGTAATTTGGTTTATTTGCCCAACGGTCAATCAGCTAAAAGTGGCTTGAATAAATCCATGCTTGATGCTGCTCATGGGCAGTTCGCCAGCGTCCTAAAATATGTCGCCGGGAAATTGGGTAAAAGCGTTTTGTTTGTTGATCCGAAGGGAACTTCTCAACATTGCTGGAACTGCCTAAATAAAGTTCCGAAAGAATTATCGGATCGGTGGCATTCCTGTCAATGTGGGGAATCATTGGATCGAGATGAAAACTCAGCTAAACTTATTAGAAAGATTGGTCTGAGTTACGAAAGTGGCGGGGGAACTCCGTCACTCAAAAAAGCCTTTGCAAAAAAGGAAAAAGAAGCCTGCAGTCTAACTGTACTCAGTTGACCGTCAGGTTAGTTCACCTCCTTTTATGGTTGAAATTCTGATTTGGAGTTTGATGGTTGGCAGTCTCGGCTTGGAGGCTGCGGTTGTGGGTATTTTGGTGAGCCACGAGCAATGGGATGCGGGGCAAAAATGCGATGAGGAGGAGGAAGTTTTGACTCGGTACGAATCTCAAGATGGTAATTTTAATGCGCCTGAAAATGCGCGATCCAAGGGCAATCCCAAATCCGATCCCAATTCTGTTGATTTGACGGTTTGGGAGTACAAGATTGTGCGGGCTAGCAACGATTTGTTCCGCAATCCTGCGATTTTTCACAAGCTATGCGGTGAAGAGGCGGAAGTTGGCTGGATTTTGCTCGAAAAGCTAGACGACAGGCGGGTGCGGTTCAAACGTTCGATCGCGCTGCGGGACGCCCCGATGCCTAATTTACCAACGTTTGACCCTTACCGCACTCATTACGGCCCAATCTCGACTGCGATGAATTGGGCTGTGGCGATCGTGTTTCTGAGTGCGATCGTGCTTCCTGCTGTTTTGGGCTATGCTTTGGTGTCTACCACTCTCACCAGAAGTCGCTCTAATTGGCCTCCGGCACCTGTTCAATCTTTGCCTTCTCCCAGCGAGCCAGCAACTAATAAGTGAAACCTTGGCAAATTGTCGATCGCCCTTTTTGCAGCCTGTTTTATAGCAAGTCTAAATCATTTGTCAACTAGATGTTTTTTACGAACCGCGAAGGCGCAAATACCGCGAAGAAATAGAGGAGAAGTGATATCGTTTCCGGTTGCATCGGAATGATTTAACCGCAGAGGGCGCTCCAGAACGCAGAGGGGGAGAATACAGAGATGAATACAGGACGATGCTACCGGATTTGATATGAGGAGAAGTCTGGGTTCGTTTGACTGATTTAGGCTTGCTATATACGTTATTTTGATTTTAAATTTGGGGCGGTATTGCTGAGGGAGCGGCTAGCAATCTCAAGTCATAATTTGTATCGCCTTGAAATTGAGAAACGCGGACGAAATAAGTCCCCGCAGGCAAAGCCCCATTACTGACAATTGTTTCTGAAGACGTGCCTAAATTGTTAGACGAAGCAATAATATCGTCTAATCCAACGGCGCCGTTGCCGTTCAGATCCTGAATTAATTCAACATCAACATCTGCACTCAAACCGTCAAAAGTTACACTGAAAAGGCTGGGAGTATTGAGGATGAAACTGTAAATGTCGGCTGGTTCAGCATCTCCCACAAAATCGCTCGCCGTTTGAATTTCTGTGAGAATGCCCAAGCTTTTTGCTGCGTTCAAATTGTCGGCGGGATCGGGGAGAGTGCTCAACAATCCTTCTTGTTGACCGAATTGAATGTAATGGTCGATCGCACTTTTAACTGCGCCGCTATTGACTGCTGCTGCTACCAGCGGATATTTTTCTAGATAAAAGCTGGGATCGAAGAAAATGCTGGCTTTGCGGTTTTCTAATTGACCGGCTTTGAAGTAGTGTTCAAATGGGGTAAATTGATTGGTTTGGACTGCAGTCAGCACGTCTGGGTTGCTTGTTAGATAAAAATTAACATCGAAGAATGGGTTGGGGTTGCGTAGTTCAAATTGACCGAATCTGATAAAGTGATCGGCCCCTGAAAAGCCATTGAGTTTGGCTGATACCGCTACATCTGTATTGGTGTCTAAATAATAGCTGGCGTCGAACAGGGCATTCGGGTCGCGATTTTCAAATTTGCCAATTTTTCGGTAGTGATCGAAGGGACTCGATACCGTGCCTCTGGCAACTGCTACGGCGACATCTGGGTTGTTTTCGAGATAAAATTTGCTGTCGAACAGTGTTCTGAGGGTTAGCATTATTAAAAAAATCTCTCTGGACTTTAGTCTGGAAATTGCACGATCGAGAATCCAGTTTACATCAAAGTTTTGTTTTGTGAGGATGTCTTAATTATGGCTAAATCTGCACTGATGGCAATGCTGCGCCGCGCTGCAAGCATTGCCCAGAAATCAAGGGAAACGGGCATTCCGGCTGATGAACTGCTGGGGATGCTGACAGATCGCATTCCTAATTCTGCCATATCTCGGCGCCGCTTGCTGCACGGGGGTTTAGCTGCTGCGGGGGCTGCCGCTGCTGCGACTTTTACCAGGGAGGGAGAGGGAGCTTTTGCTCAACAGGGTGGACGATCGCCGATTTTGGTTGTGGGTGCGGGAATTGCTGGTTTGACGGCGGCTTATCGCTTGCGCCAAGCGGGTGTGCGTGCCGATATAATCGAGGCAACGAACCGCGTGGGGGGGCGGATACGCACTATTCCCAAGGTGGCTGGAACGCTGATTCCGGCGGATTTGGGGGGAGAATTTATTGACACCGGCCACACTAATTTAATCTCGCTGGCGACGGAATTGGGTTTGCGGGCGATCGACTTAGCCCAAGTGCAGAGTGGATTGGTGAAGGATACTTTTTTCTTTCAAGGACGGCGCTTTTCTCTTGAGCAATTAATCGCGGAATTTGCGCCACTAGCGAGTAAAATTACTGCTGATTTGCAGGCGGTTGGCGATGAAATTAGCTATCTTGATTTTACAGAAGCAGCGGAAAGATTGGACAATCTTTCGATCGCTGAATATGTAGACCAAGCCGAGATTAGCACGATTGTCCGGCAGTTACTCCGCATTGCTTACACGACGGAATACGGTCGAGATCCCGAGGAGCAGTCGGCGTTAAATCTGCTGTTTTTAATCAGTTCTGAAGCGGGCAGTTTTGAATTGTACGGCGACAGCGATGAGCGCTATCAAATTGACGGCGGCAACAGTCAAATTATCAACCGTTTGGCGGGTCAATTGTCTGGTTCGATCGAGGCGGGGACGGTTTTGGAAGCGATTACTCTTTTGCCGGATGGCCGCTATCGCGTAAATTTGCGATCGGGACTAAGCGCGTTCGATCGCACTTACGAGCGAGTTTTGTTAACTTTACCGTTCAGCACTCTGCGAGACGTTAAAATTAACGTACCTTTGCCCCAACCAAAGCGCAGGGCGATCGAGCAATTGGGTTACGGTACTAATTCTAAGTTAATTACTGGCTACCGCAGCCGCATTTGGCGGGAACCTTATCAATCGACGGCTTCTGTTTATAGCGATTTAGGATTCCAGAATACCTGGGAAGCTACGCCTTTCGCTCCTACTCCTAACGGTTTAGTTACTAATTTTACAGGAGGAAAGCAGGGTTTGTCGATCGGTGCCGGCACTCCAGAAGACCAAGCACAAAGATTTTTGAACCCATTTGAAAGAGTTTTTCCCGGAGTGAGAAATTTGCGATCGGGCAAAGCTGTGCGAGCATATTGGCCGGGAGAACGCTTTTCTAAAGGTTCTTATTCCTGCTATTTAGTAGGACAGTGGACGCAAATGTACGGCGTTGAAGGCGAACGAGTTGGGAACTTATATTTTGCCGGGGAACACACTTCGCTGGAAAATCAAGGTTACATGGAAGGCGGTTGCGAAACTGGACAAAGGGCGGCTGTTGAAATCTTGCAAGATTTAGGTTTAATAGCTGCTGCTGATGCTGTGAATACTCGAACTGCGAGCAGTTTGAACAATCGCCGTCCCAGCCGGAAAATTCCCGGAGCGCGGAATCTTAGGAATAGAAAGCCGAGTATTAGATAATCTCGTCAGGTGTACATCTAATTCTTGTGGGCCGTTGCTCCTAGCCCGTGCATCTAATTCTTGTGGGGAGTAGGGGTTGGGCTTCTAGCCCGCCCAAAAAATTAAATTAGTCATGAGATCCACCATACATAGAGATATGCAAACGTAAAAAATATATGAATTATCATGTACAAGTTATTGCCAAAAAACATGATTATTTTACCTTTCACAGTAGCTTTATCGAGTTTTCTAATCTCGCCGATATCTGCTATTCCTTTGCTGGCAGACGCTACAAATACAATGGCTCAAAAATCACCAGTTGATGAGCCATTTTGCTACATGAAAACTCCCGAAGGCAAAACAGTAGACTTGGGCAAATTGTGCGAGAAACAGCCAGCATCTGGAACTTCCCAAACTTGCATTACCGGTTCCAACATTGCTGCAAAAGTTTCAATTGCGGCGGCTAATTATGACGGTAACTTTTTCAGCGGTCAAGTGCTTAATCGAGGCTGCAAAACAATCAAGAATGTCAAAGTTAATTATGAAGTTTTGGACGAGTCAGGCAATTTAATTGACAACGGATTTATCTACTCTCAACCAGTTACTCTTGCACCCGGACAGTCAGCCGCTTTTCGGGGTGAAGTTGTCGAGGGGGCTCAGGTACTAGCGACTCATGCAGACGGGCAAGAATGATTGTTGATAAATGGCGACCCACTTCCAGAAACCCGATCGAGGTTATAGTAAGGTGCGTCGCTTTGAGATTGTCGCTGTTTTTGAAGATTGTAGATGGCGACGCACCCTACAGCAACTATTCCATGAGTTTTGAGAATTAGTATTATTTACCGATCGCTGTTATCATATTCTGGCTCAGATATCTCTATGACTTACGCAGAGATCCCCTCGCATCCCCCTTCAAAAGGGGAACTTGCAATAATAATCTTGTCCCCCCCTTATTAAGGGGGGTTAGGGGGGATCGAAGTTTGAATATTCTTGCAGAGAACCCCAAAAACAGAATTTGCGAGGGCAAAATATCTTGAAAACTCGATCGACATACTGGCAAATCTTACCCTACCTCCGTCCCCAAAAACAAACCATCGGTAAAGCATTAGCTTGTACCGTAGTATTTACCATATTTTGGCCGATTATAGCGTGGCTAGTTGGCGAAACTGCCAAATTTATAGGTAAAGGAGATTTACAAGGGTTCGCTCAAATTGCGGCACTCAGCGCCATTATATTTCTAATTCGCGGTACAGCCCAGTACGGTCAAGATACGCTGATGGCAAAAGCTGCTTTGACTATTGCTTTGGAAATCCGCAAAAAAGTTTACTCCCACCTGCAAAAACTCAATCTCGGCTACTTTGAAACAGCCAAAACCGGAGACTTATCCTACCGCCTCACCGAAGATATTGACCGCATTGGCGAAGTAGTAAATAAATTTTTTCATCAGTTTATCCCTTGTGTTTTGCAGCTAATTGCGGTTCTGGGATATATGATTTATCTCAACTGGCAATTAACTCTAGGTGCATTAATTATTGCACCGCTGATGGCTATTTTAATTGGCTGGTTTGGTGAAAGACTGCTAAGTTACTCGCGCCAAAGTCAAAATCGCATCTCTGATTTATCTGCTTTGCTGACAGAAGTATTCAGCGGCATTCGTTTAATCAAAGCATTTGTGGCTGAAGACTACGAAATTGCCCGCTTTGCAGAAGAAGCAGAACAAAACCGCCGCGCTAAGTATTTGTCAGAAAGAATAAAAGCACTTCAGTTCGTTGTAGTTGGCTTTCTGGAAGCGATGAGCGTGATTTTGCTCTTTTTCCTGGGAGGTTGGCAAATTTCTCAAGGAAATCTCACAGGTACTCAATTTATAAGTTATATCGCAGGGGTGGCACTGTTAATTGACCCCATTGCTATCACAACTGCTAATTACGGGGATTTTAAGCAGGGAGAAGCTTCTAGCGATCGCATTTTTGAATTATTAGCAATTGAACCCGCTGTAGTCGAAAAATCGGGTGCAATTGAACTTCCCCACGTTACCGGAAAAGTCGAATACCGCAACATTAATTTTGCCTATAACTCAGAGACACCCATTTTACAAAGTATGAGTTTGCTGGTACTTCCCGGAGAAATGATTGCCCTCGTGGGCGCATCCGGTGCGGGTAAAACTACTTTAGTAAACTTGTTACCCAGATTTTACGATCCGCAAGCGGGACAGATTTTAATTGACGGTATTGATATTCAAGATGTCACCTTAAATACTCTGCGGAGGCAAATCGGAATTGTACCGCAAGAAACGATTTTATTTTCGGGTACAATTGCTCAAAATATCGCTTTCGGTCAATCTTATTATGAACTGAAAGATGTGCAAAAAGCTGCGGAGATTGCTAACGCTCATCAATTTATTAATGAGTTTCCCGATGGCTATCAAACTTGGGTAGGAGAAAGGGGTGTAAATTTATCTGGCGGGCAAAAACAAAGAATTGCGATCGCCCGTGCAGTTTTGCTCGATCCCAGAATTTTGATTTTGGATGAAGCGACATCGGCGCTGGATTCGGAATCCGAAGGTTTAGTGCAGGAAGCGCTGGAAAGATTGATGCGCGATCGCACTGTGTTTATTATCGCGCACCGCTTGGCTACTGTGCGGAGAGCCGATCGTATTTTAGTGTTGGAAAAAGGCAGAATTGTCGAATCTGGGACGCACGAGGAGTTGCTGGAAAAGGGATCTCGCTATGCTGGCTACTACGCTCAACAGTTTAGTCAGTAGGCGACGTTAGAAACCGGGTTTTTGGCAGTTTCTGCTGGCCTCAACGAAGTATTATCTAAAAAACCCGGTTTCTGACTACTCGTGGGTAAGTGATGTTCAGGATAACTCTAGTAATAATGTCATTCTTAAGCCTCTCTAGTCTCCCAAGGAAGCTGATTCCTGACTAGCATAAAGTCATCCGCGAACATATTTAAACTATCAAAAAAAGTTTGCCAAGTATTTTCTTTGGAGATTAGGACAATAACATCTCCTATTTTTTTGACATACACTTCATTTCCTGCCAAATGAAATTCTTTAGGTAATATGACTGTCTGATAGTCATCAGCGATCGATAATTTAGCCGTATTCATTGTTTTGCCTCCAGAGTGATTTAACTTATATTTTAAATTGACTCTCCGCTTGCTCCAACTATATTCTAGCAGAGAAGAGTAGATATAGATTCGGTTCAGGTTTTTTCTATTTGACTGTCGCATGAATGCGATGATGTAGATGCAGATTAAGGGTAAACCCGCAGTCCGGCAAGGGTTGAAACCCCTGCCTCAAAGCGAAAGTCCTCTAAAGAGGACTAATTAATTCTTTAGTCCTCTTTAGAGGACTTTCGCTATTAGACAGGGAATTCATTCCCTGTCGGACTTAGTGGAGTGACAGCCTTTGCGACGATTAATTTTCAACAGCCCCTAAAGCTTTGAGCGTGGCTTTTTCAACTTCCGTTAAACCCGTAACTCCTGCAATATTCATGTTTTCATAAGGTCTGTCACTTTTCAATATTTTGAGGCACTCACCAGTCTCAATATCCCAAAGTCTAATTGTGCCATCCCGACAGCAAGCAGCAATAATTTTTTCATTTGAACTGAAGGCAACAGAGTTAATTCTACTGGTATGACATTGCAAAATTTTTAGACATTCACCTGTACGAATATCCCATATTCTTACCGTTCCATCTACACTTCCACTAGCAACTATTTCACCAGAATAACTAAAGGCAACTGAACGTATCCAATCAGTATGCCCCTGTAAGATTTGGAGGCATTCACCACTGCGAACATCCCATAATCTTACTGTTCGATCGACACTTCCACTGGCAAGTATTTCACCGTTCTGGCTAAAGGCGATCGCGCGTGACCAACCCGTATGCCCCTGTAAGATGTGGAGGCCTTCACCAGTATGGATATCCCACAGCCTCACCGTTCCGTCAAAACCTGCACTGGCAAATATCTCACCCAAAGGACTGAAAGCAGCCGAGTATACAGAATTGTTATGCCCGTGCAACGTTTTGAGACATTCGCCAGTACCGATATGCCACAACCTCACCGTTTGTTTGTAACCTGCACTCGCAAGTATTTCACCATTTGGACTGAAGGCGATCGATCGTGTTTCATTGTCAACTTCTGGCAAAGTATGAAGGCATTCACCGCTGCGAATATCCCATACCCTCAATGTTTCGTCATAACTGTTGCTAGCAAGTAGCTTACCATTTGGACTGAAAGCAACCAAGTCTACCCGATCGAGATGTCCGTGCAAGATTTGGAGGCATTCACCACTGCTGACATCCCACAGCTTGACTGTTTTTTCATCATCGCTGCTGGCCAGCATTTCACCGTTGGGGCTGAAGGCGATCGACCTTACTTGATTGCTATGCCCTTGCAGCGTATTCAAGCATTCACCGCTGTTAATAGCCCACAGCCTCAGCGTTTTATCGTAACTGCCGCTAACAAGTATTTCACTGTTTGGACTGAAGGCGACTGACCCTACTCGATCGTTATGCCCTTGCAAAGTATTCAAGCATTCACCGCTGTTGATATCCCACAGTTTTGCTGTGCAATCCTGACTTCCACTTGCGAGTATTTCGTCCGAAGGACTGAAGGCTATTGACCGTACATGACCGAAATGTCCCTCCAAAGTTTTGAGACATTCACCGCTGCCGATATTCCACAGCTTCACTGTTTCGTCGCCGCTGCCGCTAGCAAGTATTTCACCAATAGAATTGAAAGCAACTGAAAACACGTTTTTAGTATGACCGTGCAAAATTTGCAGGCATTCACCAGTGTGAATATTCCACAACCTTACTGTTGTGTCGCTGCTGCCACTGGCAAGCATCTCACCAGCAGGATGGAAAGCCACTGAAAACACACTTTCAGTATGACCTTGCAAAATTTGCAGGCATTTACGCGTGCGGATATCCCATAACCTTATCGTGCGATCGAAACTCCCACTAGCGAGTATATTTCCATCAGGATTGAAGGTGACAAACATTACTGATTCGGTATGTCCCTGCAACACTTTTAAACATTCACCACTCTTGACATCCCATAACTTGATTGTTTTGTCATAACTCCCGCTAGCAAGTATCTCACCGTCAGGACTGAAGGTCACTGACTCCACCACGTTGGTATGTCCTTTACAGGTCAATATTTCTCTGCCACTGCTAGCTTCCCACAAGCGAACTACGCCATCGCTATCACCTGTAGCTAACAGTTTGCCATCAGGACTAAATATTACTGACCGAACACTGCTGAAGATTTTAGTAAAATCAGAATTAGCTAAATTTGCTTCAGCAAAATTGACGTGGCGCAGACTAGCATTTGTAAAATCAGCACCTAAAATAACTGCACGAGAAAGGTCTTTTGCTTCTAACGCAGTTCGATCGATTTTCACCAACAGCGTCGCCGCATTCCCTCCCACATAACCTACCTCACTTTCAGTTTTTCCCCGCGTTGCTTCCAGAATTTCCAATAATTCCTCCGTAGCTGCCCCTACATCGAGGCAGGGCCGGCACGAGGGTACAGCCCCTACCATTGGTAACAACAAATCCATCACAGCTTTAGTCAGCCGCGCTTGTCCGAAACTCTGAAGAAGTTGCCCTAAATCTTCAGCAACAAATCCTTTTAAAGGCGCGATGAGTTCATTCTTATTTCTCTTCTCTGCTTGAAGCCGACAGTAATTAGACCAAGTGTACGATCGAGGTTCTGCATCAGGGTTGACACAAGACTGTTCCGGCGCAACTAATTCGGTAAAATCTGCCGCCAAAACTCCCAATTCTGCTGCAAATTTATAAGCGACAAAAAACTCTAATAACGAACGGTGCGCCGGAGTATAATCGCCATCTGCATTGCGAATCAGCATCGTTTGACCCATCATGTCGTAGTGCCAGTGGTCTAAGTCTTTTTCCTCTTGCACCACGGAACCAAACAAGCTGCGAATGCGATCGGGAAAACCGCGATAATTGAGACTCATTTGGTCGGTAGACAGCATTTCCCAAGACAGTTCGCACAAAAAGTAAAGCTTATCTGCCAAAGAAGTAAAAGTACGTTCTGCTTTGATATCTCTCTCTATCTTCCGCCGCACCGCATACAGATAAATCCGCGACATATCTACTGGTTTTCCAGCTTCAATATCCGGCAATGCTTCCAAAATTAACTCGGTCATCACCGGGCGACGCGCTAAATCCAATAGTTGCGGGTTTCCCATCACTTTTTCCACTGTCGCCGTTTCTGTTTGAAATGACAGCGCTTGCCGAATTTGCTCGTCGTTAAATTTCTCTAATTCTAAGACTTCAAATTGGGGAGTTTCGCCTGTTAAAATGGTTGTTGATGCTTGCAGTTCTGCATTGAACAATGCCCGTCCTTCCTTGCCTTCAGGAAAGTGTTCGGTACGGCAAGTGAGGATGACTTTTGCGCCGGGAACGACGGCTTTTGCTAGTTCCCAGAAGTTGTTGATGGTTTCTTGCCGATCGCACTTAGCGGCCATTTCATCAAAACCGTCGAAAATTAACAGAAACTTGCCCATGCGATTCAGTTGTTCAAAGGCCGAATAACCCGCCAGAGGTATCTCGTGCTTGCGAAAGAAAAACTCGGAAAACAGCGACTCGACGCTAACTGCTTTCGCGTAATCTCGCAAAGGAATTACTAACGGCAAACGCGGACGTTCCAAGCCGCGCTTTTGAGCTTCTTTGTAGCGTTGCAGCGCCATCCAAGCATAGTGCATCGCAAACCAAGTTTTGCCGGTTCCAAATTCTCCTAAAACTGAAATATGTTCTTTTACTGGGTCATTCAACCACAGGTCAATATAACCTTCGATCCAGCCATCTCGCCCGTCATAATGACTCACGCCTATCTTGCGGTGAGTATCGGGGTCAATTTCTTCTTTCGTACAAGCTAGCGGCACATATTTGGTATCAATTTCTCGGCTAGTAATTTCTGTTTCTAGCCAATCCAGATAAGCGGTAAAATCGGCATCTTGGTCGAGTAATTCATCAAACGTATAGCAAGCTAAATTACGATTTTCGTCTTTCTCTACCTCATCCCGCGCGGCGCGACTGATGCGGCGGGCGGTGACTAACCATCCTTCATCGGTGCGCTGTTTTTCCACCGACTCGCGCAAGGCTGAGATGTCTCTGAGTCCGGCTTCTCCGGCAATTCCGCGCACTAAAATGCGATCGTACCGATTGCGTCTGACAGGAACATTGATAATCCATTCAAAATAGTTATCCTCCGAGATTTGATAGGTTTCAAACTTATAACTTAATGTTTCAAACCACCCGCGAACTTGTTGTGATAAAATAAAAGCTTGAGACTTTTGAATATTAGTTGATGCTGCTGCGGGAAGTGCGGGATAATCTTCAGCTTCCAGTCGTGCAAATTCGGTGCGAATTCCTTCGATAGTGGGGAGGCGTTCGATGCGATCCATTACCATAGATAGGCGTTTTTGCAAAGAGGCGATCGAATTTCCCATCATCACATCTCCCAGCGTCCGCGTCCGCTTTGCTACTTCCATAAACACGGCGGCAAATGCCATGAATTCCCGTCTGGGGTCAATGCCTAAATCTCGAATTTCTTTGCCTAAAGCACTCTCATTCAGATATTCATCGCCTGCTTTAATTAAAATGGCTGGGCTATCGGACTCGAAGGCTTTGCGAAATGCTGATTCAATCTCTTTTTGGCGAAACAGTTCTAAAATCTGCTTGGGTTTGCCAGCGCCGTATTCTACTAAAGTATAAACATAAACTCCGCTAAAATCTGCGGGCGGAGCATCCGGGTCGAGGTTAAATCTTTTTAAGATTTTGATGACAGTTTCGTTGCGCTGAAACTTGTCTTTGATAGTGCCGAAGGGAATTGTCGTCAGGATACTGATAACTAAGTCGAGACTAATTAGCATGATTTAGGCTTTCCTGTTTTTCCGTGGAAGTAATGCTCAAATCTAGAATCGGTAGGCTGTGTCCCTGAAATGCGTTGCGGGCGATCGCAAACTGCTCTATTTTTATTATGGTAACAGGATTTACGCGCTCCGACCAAAGAAACCGGGTTTTTACCGAATCTGCTGGTTGGAGCGCGTCTTTTCGTTAAAAACCCGGTTTCTGACCCACCGTTGGTAACTTATATCCAGTTAATTAACTTAGCACTTTTTAGGAAAATTGACAACTATAAAACACAGAAAATACCGACACATATTGTAGTACAAACAGCTAGGATATTAGTTGTCATCTCTGAGTTGGCAAAGTTAAAATATAGATAACTAACAAATAAAAATTGCTATCTATGAAAATACAATCTTCTGTCTTAGTCCACCTGGGATTTGGCAAATATGTACGCTCCGATCGAGTAACAGCAGTAATACCAATTGAAGAAGAACGGGGGCCCGGTCGGCGCACTTTCGTACACGTAGACGGCGAAGCAGACCCGATCGTTGCTTCGCGCGCGGAAGATACAATCGTTCGCGATTTGGTGCAGGAACCGCGCGAAATAACTCAAGCTCGGCAGCAACAAGAAATCCTGCAAGATTTGCTTGCCGATTTGAGCAATGTTAACGTCACCGTGCGACGCATCAGCCGCGATGAAGGCGGACTCGATCTCGAACGTTTGGAGCGCCGCATTCGCCAAATTTTAGACGCCTAAAAACAAAAGACCGCCCGGGCGGTCTTTCTTTTTGTTTGTTTCGCTAAAATTTTTAAGTTGAGGGCTTCAATGTAACTTCGATGTCCGCTAAACCAGTGAGTTTTTCCACCACTGGTGCTTCTTCAACTCGCGGTACAAAAATAGTTAAACCTCCCGGAACGCACTCAATAGAAACCGGAGTCATGCCGATAATTTCCCCGTCTAAAACCACTTTTTGAGGCGGATCGGTAGTAATTTTTATTTTTTTTGCCCGCAAATAACCGATGTCATCGCGATCGGTAGGATTGCCGCTCAAAGCGGTTTGCAATAGGTGATAAGAAGCTGCGATCGCCCCAGCTTTATTCTCCGGCGCAACCAGCGTCACGTCCAGCAAGCCGTCATCAAAAACAATCCCCGCCGGGCCTTGAGCTAAAATGGAAGTAGGCGGCGCTGCATTTGCTACTGTTACGGCCACAGCAGTAAGGTGGATAATTTTATCGTCGGTTTCTATTTCCGCTTCAAATCTTTCTAAATTGTTTAACTGTTTAATTCCTGACAAAATGTAAGCCAGCATTCCCCAGCGATTCTTCATTTCGCGATCGGCTAGTTCGACGGTTTCTGCCTCAAAACCCACTCCAGCTAACAAAACCATCGGCATTTCACCGTTGCAAATCCCGGCATCCACTACCCGCGTCAACCCTCCCAAAATAGTGGCGCAGGCGGTTTCAATTGTATTCGGAATATCTAAAGCATTCGCAAAAGCATTAGCCGTTCCCCGCGAAATAATTCCTAAAGGAATATTTGTGCTCACAATCGCCCCAGCAACTGCTGATAATGTGCCGTCGCCCCCGGAAGCAATAATTTCTTCAACTCCCCTAGCAACTGCTTCGCGGGCGATTTGATCTGCGTCTAATTCTGGGGTTGTCAGACGAATGTCTAAGTCAATAAAAGGCTCTAAAAGTTCCTGAATTCTAGCTAAGTCTTGGTCGGGGTCGCTGTTACCGGCGACTGGATTGAAAATTAGGCAAGCTGAACGTTTCATAGTTGGTAATAGGTAATACGTAACGTTTATATCGAAGTTTCGCTCCCCCTAAATCCCCCTTAATCAGGGGAGTAGGAGTTGACTTTGAGTGTTCTTGTCCACCCCCTACTCCCCCTGATTAAGGGGGGTGAGGGGGGGATCAAGACTCAACTATAATGCTGATTGATATCATGTCCGATCGAGTGACCGCGATTAACAGGGCAGGTTTTTGAGATTGTCAATTATTGGCAGATATTTTTCGTGAGGGGAACCCCTACCGTATTAGGGGTAATCGACCCGACATAATATGAGACATGGTTTTAAGATTAAGTTAACACAAATGCCATGCCCGCTAAACTTCGACAACAACCCTCACCTATTTTTCAAAGGTTTAGTTAAGACTTGACAAAAGTCCACTCTAAGACTTTGCGCGGAGCTTTGTGCAACGCTTCCTTGATTTCCTCATTGGTGTCAAATTTGACTTGATTTAAATTGCACGCTTCGACGTTGACAGTAAATTTATCGTCTTCAAAAGGCCAAGGAGTTACAGTCACGAGTTCGTTGCTGTGCTGTACAATATCGTAGCGCTTGCCGTCCGGGCCGACACTAATTTCTAAAGCTCGTTCTCCTGCAGGTAACTCGCGGCTGCAAAGAATTAATGATAGCCGATCGCACCACTGGAAAAAAGCATAAGCTGCCTTAGCATCTTCCTCGGAAATCTTCAACTCTTTTTGCCATTTTTTTTGATTTTCCAGTTGTTCGTCCAAAAATTCGTCGAGTTCCTTGGACTCTCCCCGCTTTCCTTCGTTGAGATAACTCATGTGCATAGAAATCAGCATGGCTACCCACCTACCGCGATATAGGGAATTCTGCGTCATGGCTTTAATTTTAGGCAGAGAAGTTTCCGTCTGCAAAGTAAAATCAAAGGGCGCGCCCGCTTCAGTTAAAATATTTTCTTCCCACTCTTTCTCCAAATCATCGTGATGCGAAATCGCGGCTATGGTTTCGTACAACCGAAGCGGAGATTTCGAGCGCTTCCACTGTCCGCCAAGTTGGGCGGCGAGCAAAGCATGGGCGCGGTGGTAAATAATTTCCCAGCCGGTGGCGGTTAAGTTAGCAATCATTGAATTTTTGTCCTGAATTAAGTGATGTTGGTTTTCTGGAACAGGCCGGAGTGCCTGTTTGGGCGGGCTCGCGTGCCCAACCCACAATCAAATTGAATTTTTGTGGAACAGGCCGGAGTGCCTGTTTGGGCGGGCTCGCGTGCCCAACCCCTACTCCCCACAATCCAATTGAATGACTGATGCTAAATCACAAAAGGTTCGATCGAGATATCCTGCCATTTCCCCTCAAATCGTTCGACAACAATAGGTCGGATGCGGAATTTGGGGGGACACCCATCGAGAACATCAATCCGCAAACACGAATAAGGACGACGTTTGTGGGAACCTTGACCGCTGCGGCCGACAAATAGCAAAGACTCCGCTACCCGCCGGCTGGCTGTTTCGGAACCAGACTGCCGCGCCAACCGATAAGCTTCAGGACTCAATGCTTCCTCCAACATCGGCCCTTCCGGGCGCTGGCGGCGGAGACTGTGGCCGCTTCCCCCGCAGACAATCCAATTAATCCCAGAGTCGCCGTGTCCAGTATCCCCAGTCCGCAGGTATTCCAAACAGTGAGCGTGGCCCGTCAGCACCAAATCTACTAGCGGACGCCCCTGCGCCGCGTCCCCAACAGCATCGGCCACCGCGTCGAGTACCTCGCGCAATCGCAACCGAACCGCCAAAGTTTGAGCTTGATTCCACTTTGTCGCCTCGGTTACGTAGGGGGGATGGTGCAGGTAAATTACCCGCCCCCGCACCTCGGAATCCCGCCAAGAGTCAATCAGCCTTTTTTTCAGCCATTCGAGCTGTTCAACGTCTGTGGCTGCTGTTTTGTGCGACGACAGTTGTTTGTCAATATCCATCAGGATTTCGTCAACTTGCTCTAACTTGGCGCCCAAGTCGTCTAGCTGTTCGGCTTCCTCGGGAATTTCGGGGTTTAGCCGATCGCAGATTTCGATCATTGCCAATTTTTCTTGTTCCAACTTCTGACGATCGAGTTCCAAATTCTGGCGGCGAATGTCGCCCTGTTTGGTTTTCGGGATCGGTAATGGTTCGTTGAAAGTGTTGGAGTCAAGGGCGAAGAAGTCGATGCCGCCACTGCAGAAGGTGTAGTAGCGGTTGGGTAAGCGGGTAAAGCGTCCGGGTTGGTAGCGGAGGCAGCGGCCTGTGCTGGTGCTGGCGGTGTAGTGGGCGTCTAGGTGGCGATCGAGTTCTCCCGGCATTTTGTGAGCTTGCAGGTAGTCGAGAAAGGCTTTGGCGTAGGTGTTTCCGCGATCGGAACCGTGCC
This sequence comes from Microcoleus sp. Z1_B2, assembly GCF_036700325.1. Lineage (NCBI taxonomy): Bacteria > Bacillati > Cyanobacteriota > Cyanophyceae > Oscillatoriales > Microcoleaceae > Microcoleus > Microcoleus sp. Z1_B2. Next base: position 81,814 of record NZ_JAUBOQ010000016.1, on the reverse strand, counting down.
AGCCGACATCGAGATCCAACTTGGAACCCAACAGCCGGCGCAGCGGCAAAGCTGTCGCCGACAGAAGGCCGTAGACTATCGGCAAGTCGTAATAGTCGTGGTTTCCCGGTACGGGCAAAAACGGAAAGTTAAACACCATGCGATCGTAGGCAATCCGAGATGGCTCCTCGCCGCCGACTATAAATTCTCGGTAGGGGCGAATAAAGTTTTGCAAGTAATATTCGCTGGAACCGACGAGATAAACTACATCGCCGGTGTGGAGGACGAAACGGCAAGTTTCGCGCTCGGAGACCATCTGTTCGGCAATCTGTCGCTGGGGATTGTAGCCGCGGTGATTGCCCGTGCCGCTGTCGCCTACAACTAAAAACGAAAACTCTGGAGAGTCGGTGGTTGGAGATTCCAAAACCATCCGAGTTTGGTCGATTCCCCGATGGACGATCGACTGTTCTTGCCACCGCACCCGCTCGTTCATTTTGCGGATTTTGACTTTTATTTGCGGGTCGGAAACGAATTTCAATTCACCTCTTCTCCAAAATTGCTGAGTTCCTAGTTAATAGTGTAGCGATCGGGCGAGTTTTTACCTCTCTCTAAAAGCTGAAAATCGAGGCGCGGGTACTCAGCAACCGGGTTTGGGACGAGAATACGGCGTTAAAACCGATCGCAACGGCCAAAAACCCGGTTTCTTTGGTTTGAGGCGCGGGTACTCAGAAACCGGGTTTTTTACCAGAATATTTCCTTAAAACCGACAGCAACGGCCAAAAACCCCCTAATCCTTTCCTCCCGCAACTATTGCCGAGGAGTGTTCAGGTTTTATTTGATAATCTCAATCAACACTCAAGGCATCGAACCACTGTAAAATCCGATTCCAGGCCCACCACCGATCGCTATCACCAAATTGATGCTGACAGCGTTTACTACTGATATGCCCAACATGACCGCCGTAGGCTGTCACCACTAATTCTAAGGCAGAATTGTTCGCGCCAATGGCTTGCAACTCAGAGACAAGCACCGGATCAAACATCGGATCGTCTGCTGCATAAAGGATGTAAGTGGGTTTTTTGAGGTGAGGCAAAATGTGTAGAGCGCTGCTAGCCTCATAGTATTCTTCCACAGAGGAGAAACCTAACGGGCCAATTACCAGTTCATGGTCAAAGCCCCAAATGCTGTTGGCGCGTTCAATAGCGGCAGGATCGATCGCCCCTGGATGCGATGCGGCGATGTTTTTTGCTAGTTTTTTTAACTGTCGCGCGATCGCTTTTTCTAAAAATTTCCCCCACTCATCTTTAACTAGATAAGACAGAGAACGGTTCGAGTCCAAGCTGGGGCAAATCACCGCCGCGCCTGCTAGTTCTGACTCTTCGAGCCCTAAGTCAGGCCCCCAATCTGCGATCGTCTGAGCTGATTTTACGGCCCACAAGGCTAATTGTCCCCCCAGAGAATAACCAGTGAACCAAAAAGGGGCGGGACATCCCATTTCTTTAGCAGCGGCAGCAATCCGAACGAAATCTTCACCTTCGTATAGACCATCAGAAGTCAGGGTGGGAGAGAGTTGGGCAGTTTTGCCGTGAGCTCGCCAGTCAAATAACACCAATGCACAGCCTTGGGCATAGGCTTTACGGCCTAGTAGCTTCAGATACCATTGATTATCCAGATCGCCAGTAATGCCGTAAGTGCCGACAATGGTATATCGGGGATTTTCGGGGATGGCAACCCAGCCGAAAATCGGGACTCCACAGGCACCAGTAAAGATGTGTTCTCGGTAAGGGGGCTCTGGGTCAGCGATCGTCTTTTCCCAGCGGCGACTAGCCCTTAATGCGGTGTACAACGTCATTAACAGGCCGTTGTTCAGCAGCCAAGGTGGAGTATAGGCAATGGTCATAAGCGGATGTCGGAAATGTCTGTCTTTTTGGTGGGATTTTTTTACTTGACAGGTTGGCTATTCTAGCGAATAAACCTGAAAACCGCAATATTTTTTGAGTAAATGCACTCAAGGGCGAAGTCAAGCCAAAATATTAATGGCTATTCATTTGGAACCATTTATTGGCGAATAGAGAAGAATGCCAGCTAACGAGGTTTAGCATATTGTAGCGGAGCGCCCAAACTACAAAAACCTGGTTGCTTTCAGAAACAGGGTTTCTGAGTCTTGCATCCCCGCGCAGATGTACAATAGGACGATCGCACTCTGCGACTCCAAGCGCGATCGAGCTCTACACCCTGGCCCAAGTGGGCGACATCAGAGAGAACGCAGTAAACAAATATAAAATGGAAGCAATACAACTGTCTTTATTCTCAAACGAGGAAGAACCAATTCCTGCCAAAAAGCAGAAGAAAGCAAAATTAGGGCGCTACGAACGCATCCAACGCGAACTCGAAGCAAATGACTGTGACCCCTACAAGATATTCATTGATATTGAATCTCAGTCACTGCCAAAATCCGACTATACATTTGTCGATCTTTTTTGCGGTGCGGGCGGCATGACCCAAGGTTTATTGCAAGCAGGTTTTCGACCAGTAGCAAGTGTTGAAATTAATGCGATCGCCTCAGCAACTCATACAAAAAACTTTCCCGATTGCCATCACTTGTGCGACGATATAAAAAACTTAAATCCCCAAAACTTGCTCGCTGAAATTGGTTCGCCAGAAGTTCATGTTGTTGTAGGTGGGCCGCCGTGTCAAGGCTTCTCAGTTGCAGGAAAACGCGACCCCAACGACCCTCGAAATCGCTTATTTAGAGAGTTTGTCCGCGTGGTCTCTGAAATACGTCCTTGGTATGTTGTCATGGAAAATGTACCCGGAATATTGACTATAAAAAAAGGAGCTGTTAAGCAAGCCATTTGCGATGCTTTTCAGGAAATTGGCTATCCCCATATGTCCGTTGCTGTTCTGGAATCAGCCGCCTATGGAGTCGCGCAAATCCGCCCGCGAGCTATTTTTATTGCCAATAGATTTGGGATGCAAAATCCCTATCCGAAGCCGCAATTGTTTCCAGAACAATACCAAGCGATTGAGTCAGCAATTGATGATTTACCAGAATATACTCGCATACCGGAAATTAACCACGAATGGACTCGTCATTCTGTTGAGTACATGGAAAGACTTGCTAAAGTTCCACCAGGCGGTTCTTTGTATGAAAGCTACGCCGATGCTTTCAAGCGACAGTATCCGGGAAAACCGAGTATGACTGTTAAAGAAAATCACGGCGGCACTCATATTCATCCTTATCTTAATCGCGTGATTTCAGCTCGCGAAATGGCAAGATTGCAAACTTTCCCGGATTCATTTATTTTTGAAGGTTCGATGAAAAAGGCAATGTGGCAAATTGGAAATGCCGTGCCGCCTCGTTTGGCGGAGTGTATCGGCTTGGCACTTATTCCATATTTGACTGATATTGCTGTGAACAAACCTAGTAAAGTTATTCTTCCAGGCAAAGCCTAAGAATTAGCAAATAAGATATTACTGATTTTCCTCGCGACGCTGAACTTTTAATAATATATTACTGGCAAACTTTGGTGTACCTGCTTTTTCACCTAAAAAATTAATTAATTCAGTAAAAGTCTTTGGGGGATTTTTGTACTTTTGAGACTGTTGCTGTAATAAATCAACTATTGAGTCCGGGTATTCGTCCAATAAATCGCTCAGAAACTCATCGGGCGACTGTGCTATAATGTTCCAAGGAGCTAGATCGTTTTCTCTAAAATCCTTGAGATTATTGGTGACAATGATATCAGCTCCAGCAGTTATGGCTGCGGCAAGAACGTGACGGTCTTTAGGATCGTTGGTCATTGCTTTCTCTAGTGCGACAGGCACTTCAACCATTGCTTCAGGAAAGGCTATTTTGATTGTCCTTTCAAGATTCTTTGCTTTCTCCTGCGAAAGTGTTCCTCCTTTAACAAGATTGCCTATTACTTCATCAATGATTTTCTGAGACCAATAGGGTAAATACAAATCTTCATCAGCAGTGGAAAGCAGAGTATCGCGCAAATACATCGGGAAAAGGACGCAAGCATCAAGTACAACACGCAGCTTAGTCATATTAAAGATTCAATTAGTCCTATTCCTCGTACAAGCCAGCTTCTTCAGTCATCTCGATTAACTCGTCTAATAATTGGCGTCGCTGAACTTTACGCTGTTGCTTGTAGGTCATTAAATCTTGAAAAAGTATGCGTCGGCGCGAACCAACTTCAATATAAGGAATTGCTCCTTCATCTAGCAATTTGACAATGAACGCTCGCGATACATTCAGGAGATCGGCAGCTTGATGCACCGTCAGTTCGCGATTGTGAGTTACTATCGATACAGCTTGACCCGATGCCATTGCGCGCACAATTTGACCCAACAAATTGTAAACTGATTCGGGAATGAGAATTTCTTCTCCATTACTTGCCACTAATTTTACTTGTGGGGATTCGATGCTGAGAATCTGCTGTAATTTTTTTATAGCTTCTGTTTCTTGTTCGGTAATTAAAACAGATTCTGGCGATGGTTTTTGTTTCAACATAGTCTCTCTTGTGATGTGTTTTTCTAGGATTTACGGTTTCATTCAGCCTGAAATAATCGTTCTATCTTCTTAATTGCTGGCAATGACTTACCTTCAGCTTCACAGCTTTCGATTAGTAACTCTAGTACCTCTCGCGCATTGTAGATAGCTTCTTCATAAGAATCTCCGTGAGTGACTGGTTGCATTACATCCTCAAATTCGGGCAAAAATACGACAAAGCATCGATCTTCTTCTGACCATTGGATAACAATTGTATATTTCATGGTTCTGAAGTTTCGGGTTGAAATTATAGTCCTGGACACCCTAGCCCACAAAGAAACCGGGTTTTTTAACTCTTATTGAGGGTTTTAAGCAAGTATTGTGGTTAAAAAACCCGGTTTCTGGCTACCCGTGCGTAAGTTCTGAATTATTATACTCGATCGCCCGATCGCCCGAAATTCCCCATCCCGACTCAAGACCGAGGCCGCGCAGATGTACAATTAGGGCGATCGCTCAGTTAAAATGAAATAGTATACGTTCGGATAAAATGAGACTATCGCCAACATTGAGGGGAATAAGATGACTTCTCAAACGATCGAACTTTTGGAAGATTTGCTAGGCAAGTTACAACACTTACTCCCGGAAAATCAGCAGCTTCTGTTAGCTTTTGCAGAGTTTTTGCTGGAACGACAGATGCGATCGATCCCCGAAAACACTTCAGTTGAAGCTGCACCCCCTCCTGGGCAACAACGGGTTTTGGGTCTGCATCAAGGGATGGGCTGGATGAGTGAGGATTTTAACGAGCCACTTCCTGATGCGTTGTATTAATAACTTTACGCAATCTGCAATCGTTTTCCCAAAGTTTGAGGTTCTGGTAGAGGTTTACCATCTTCTTGATAAAGTTCTATCAATGTTTCTAACAATTCTTGTCCGTGTTTGGCCGCTTCCTCGTAAGTGTGTCCGTGAGTGCAAGGCTGCATGACATCGGTAAACTCAGGCAAGCTGACAACAAAAAGTCGATCTTCTTCTGACCACTCGATGATGAGACTGTAATGGCTATTCATTCTTCTATCTCCTTCAGTTTCTGCAAATCAGAAATTACTCTTTTTTCGTGATAATTAGGTGCATCATCACCATCATTACCTGATAGTGTAATTTTTTCAGGTAATAAAGGGTGTTCCCATACAGTGTGACTGCCCTTTCCCTGTCGGTAAGTAAACCCTGCTTTTAGCAATAGGCTTTTCAATTCTCGAATCTTTTTAGGCATGAGTGATGCCAGCTAATCAGGTTTAGGATATTGTAGCCGATCGCCCAAACTACAAAAATACAAAAACCTAGTTTCTGCACTCCAACCAAAGAAACCGGGTTTTTACGAAAAGACCCGTTGTAGCCCGCAGATTCGGTAAAAACCCGGTTTCTGGGCCCCATGCTAAATCCTATGGCCCTTGCATCGCCTCGCAGAGGTACAATAGGACGATCGCATTCCCCAACTCCCACCGTGATAGAGCGCTACACTTTGCCCGAAATGGGCAACATCTGGACTGAAACCGCCAAACTCAAAAGCTGGCTGCAAGTAGAAATCGCTGTCTGCGAAGCTCAAGCCGAACTCGGCTACATCCCCGCCGCCGCAGTCGAAGAAATCAAAGCTAAGGCTAATTTTGACCCCAAACGAGTGCTCGAAATAGAAGCCGAAGTCCGCCACGACATGATCGCCTTCTTGACAAATGTCAACGAATATGTAGGCGATGCCGGCCGCTACATTCACCTCGGCTTAACCAGTTCCGATGTGCTCGATACCGCTTTGGCGCTGCAATTAGTCGCTAGCGTCAATATCTTGTTAGAACGTGTCGAAGAATTGAGTCAAGCTATTCGCTATCAGGCTCAACAGCATCGCAATACCGTGATGGTTGGCCGATCGCACGGAATTCACGCCGAACCCATCACCTTTGGCTTTAAACTAGCAGGATGGCTGGCAGAAGTCTTTCGCAACCGCGACCGATTAGTGAATTTGCAATCGTCCATAGCAGTCGGCAAAATCTCCGGCGCAGTCGGAACCTATGCTAATATCGATCCGCGAATTGAAGCGATCGCCTGTCAAAACCTCGGACTCGAACCCGATACCGCATCGACTCAAGTCATTTCGCGCGATCGACACGCCGAATACGTCCAAACCTTAGCACTCTTAGCAGCATCGATCGAGCGTTTTGCAGTAGAAATCCGCAACCTGCAACGCACCGATGTTCTCGAAGTCGAAGAATTCTTTTCCAAAGGGCAAAAAGGCTCATCCGCCATGCCTCACAAACGCAACCCGATTCGATCGGAAAGACTCACAGGAATGGCGAGAATCGTCCGCGCCAACGCCGTCGCAGCCTTAGAAAACGTAGCGCTTTGGCACGAACGAGACATCTCTCACAGTTCCGTAGAACGGATGATTTTGCCCGACAGTTCTACAGTAACTCACTTCATGTTAGTAGAAACCACAGACTTAGTAAAACACCTGCTAGTCTATCCCGAAAACATGAAGCAAAACATGAACCTTTACGGCGGAGTCATCTTCAGCCAGCGGGTGATGTTAGCTTTAGTAGAAAAAGGCACGAGTCGCGAAGACGCCTACAAAATTGTGCAATCTTGTGCTCACGAAGCCTGGAACAAACCGGGCGGCAATTTCTACAATTTAATTGCTAAGGACGATCGGGTAACAGCTAAGATGACCACCAAAGAGATTGATGATTGTTTCGATCCGCAGTATCAATTGAGGCACTTAGATTTAGTGTATCAGCGCTTGGGAATTTGAGGAGAATTAACAATTAAAAATGACTCAGAGAGAAAAGAGAGCGAGCGTTCTCGCGCTTGTTTCACAGTCCGCCGGGGGTTAAAACCCCCGTCTCATAGCTAAAGTCGGTTAAAACCGACTGAAAGACTCATAAAATAAAAGTTTTAGAGAAATATTTCAGTCCTCTTCAGAGGACTTTAGCTATGAGACAGGGGTTTCAACCCCTGTCGGTCTGGCGGGATGACAGACAACACGAAAAGCGCGAAAATTCCCCAAAATATCCAATGTAAAAACTCTATTAAATATCCACTTAACACAGCTATGAAATTAAACCGATTTACAAAATATTTAATTGTATTCGCTCTAATATTACTATCTACAACCACACTGAATTATACAACATTTGTCCGCGCCCAGGAGCCACCACAAGTGCAAATTACCCAACCAGAACCAAACCCAGTAGTACCAGAAAGCATTTTCATGAGTCAACTTCCCCCTGGGGCGCGACTGGTTGACATCCGCACCGTAAATCCCAACATTCGCCTCGATATCCGGTACGCCACTACTAACAATTTCTTGAAACGGAAACTTTACCCTATATCGAAATGCGCCTTGAGAAGTTCTGTTGCTCAAAAGTTAGGGCTAGTTCAAACTGATTTGGAAAAAATCGGATTGGGTTTGAAAGTTTACGATTGCTACAGGCCTTTCTCTGTCACTAAGCAAATGTGGCAAGCTTGGCCAGATCCGCGCTATGTTGCTAATCCTGCTAGGGGTTCGCGGCACAATCGCGGTGCTGCTATTGATTTGACTTTAGTCGATCGCACCGGCAAAGAATTAGAAATGCCTACACCTTACGATGATTTTACCGAAAAAGCTCACGGAGATTATCAAGGCGGCAGCGCAGAATCTCGGAAAAATCGTCAAGTGCTTAAGGATGCGATGAAAAAACACGGATTTATGGGTATCACAACCGAATGGTGGCACTTTGATTCGGAGGATTGGCAGAAGTTTGCAATTCTTGATATATCCCTTGGGGCGATTCCTTAATTTTAGGACTTATGCACTCCGACAAAGAAACCGGGTTTTTTCGCGAATCTGTGCGCCACAACGCGTCTTCTCGTAAAAACCCGGTTTCTGACCACCCGTGCGTAATTATCATTCTATAAACCTGCATATTTATCGCAATTTTACCGAAAATTCGTATTCGTATCCCCGGAAATTCGAGTCTAATTGTAATGTGTAATTGCCTGTTACTGGCACTTTTCCCGTCCACTCTGTTTCATTGCCTTCATAAGGATTTCCTGCTAATAGTTGGCCACGAGGAGTTATAATTTGCGGAAAAACATCTTTCCGATTCCTAACAGTCATTGTTTGACCTTTTCGGGCGCGAATCCGGTAAGAGTGAGTGCCGCCGCCGATAATTCGACCTTTAACAATTGCCTCATCTCCTCCCGGCCGAAAATTAATCTGCTGGTTGACGTTAGAACAACTGCTTTCGGTGCGGTTTTTGGCAATCCAACCGGGCGGATCTGTAATTCGCAGCCAACCGTTTTGTTCTTCGGCGACTGAAACAAAGGTATTATTTTTAAGTTTTCCTACTATTTGGCTGCCCCTTACTTGCGGGATCGATCGCACATTTAGCGGTGGATTCGGATCGCTGACTACAGCTTGGCTGATTTTGCAACCCGAATTTGGCGGTGTGACAACTACGGGCTCAACTTTTCGTGGAGGGACTCCTGCAACTAGCGAGGATTCAAGTGCTGGTGTTTTTGCCGGTTGGGGCTGGGATTTCGGAGATTCTGCCGCCTGGGTTTGTGCTTGCAGAGGTTCTGGTTGCCGAGATTCAGGGTTTTTCGTCGGCCCTGCAATCTGGTTTCTGGTGGATGCGGGCGATTCTGCAAGGGGAGGATTGGATTGTTTCATCGCACCCGACTGTATAGTTGCAACGGCCACTCCCACCGCTGTTGCCACTCCTGCTAAGCTTACTGTGATGATTTGACGCTTCGTAAATGACATAAAAAACCCTCTCTGTATCTATACTAATAATTTTTGTTTGGGAGTTGGGGCGATCGCCAGTTAATTTATAGTGGAAATACCTAGTGCCGACCACAGGGTCATTCGATTTTAGATTTTAGATTTTGGATTTTGGATTGACTTGCGCCAGATAAATTCGGGGGACGCAAGGATTTTAGATTTTCGATTTGGGATTGATTCCACGGATAAATCACGTGGCGGGTACCAGCTTTGAAATTCGCTTGTCAGGATTTTTAGATAAAATTTCAGATCCATAATTGTCGCAATAATTTGAGTCAATATATACTGGACGCCTATACTGATGGTAATCTTGCTCTGGGTTATTTGCGCGCAAATTTGCGAAAGTAAGCGTTCAGCGCGAGGTACATAAAATGTCAAAATTGATTCCTCTGAGATTACAACCGCCTCGCGATAGATTGTTGGAGGAGGTGAAGCAGGAAGTCCAAGCAGGCCTCGCGCAGTCTTTGCACGCTGCTGTGCTGGCTAACCTCAGTCAAGACTCGTCGCCTGTTGGTGTTAACCGCTGTTGGGATGTGGAAGTGAAAGCGGGGAACCGTCCGAGTTTTCGGCTTCCTCCCAAAGCCAGCATTGCCAAAGTGTTCGATCGCACCGGTGGCAAATTGGTAATTTTGGGAGCGACGGGTGCAGGCAAAACTACGACGCTGCTAGAATTAGCTCGCGTGTTAATTTCCCGCGCCCAAAAAGATGCTAGTTTTCCAGTACCAGTGCTGTTTGAACTCGGATCGTGGAAAGCAGAATCCGGGGCGATCGCAGATTGGTTAATTGCTCAACTTCAGTTCAAATACGGCATCTCTCCTGCTGTCGGCAAAAAATGGCTTGCCGAACAAAAATTGCTGCCTCTCTTAGATGGCTTGGACGAAGTGGAAACCCACCGCCAAAATAGCTGCATTCAAGCAATCAATCAGTTTGTGGAAAGCCAATTCAAACCCAAACATTTAGTAGCTTGCAGCAGTTTTGATGCTTACAAAAACTGCGAAAGTCGATTTCGCCTGCAAGCAGCGGTTTTATTGAAACCTTTAACAGAAACTAAAATCCAAAATTATCTGCTAGAAGCCAGAAGTCGAGAACTTTGGTACAGCATTGAGCATGAGCCGGAGTTGTTGAAATTGGCAAAAGTTCCCTTGCTTTTGAGCATGATGGCTTTGGCTTACGACGATATTTTAATTGAAGCTTGGAAGCGCATAACTTCGGCCGAAGAACAGCGCAAATATCTCTTAACTGCCTATATTCGCCACCAAATCACCGGGCAAGTCAAGCAGTATCCCAGAGGTAAGGAACTGCGGCCCGAACAAATTCGCTACTGGCTGGGATGGCTGGCGAGAAGGATGGAAGAGCAAGGAATTCAAGAATTTTACCTCGATCGCATACCGTCTAGCTGGCTGCAAACAGCCGATGAACGGCGCAAGTATCAGTTTGGAGTTAAGCTGCTTGGCGGCCTGATTTGGGTGATTTTGGGATTAATTGCCACCCTAGTCTCCGGGTCAATTGGGGGAATAATTGCGGGTGCTATTGCTGCGGTAATTAGTGCTTTTTTGCCGGGAATTCCGGGGATTGAAAGGTTTATATTGCGCCTGGTGCTGTGGTCGAACGGATACATTCCTTGGGATTACAGGCGTTTTCTCGATGCTGCGGGCGATCGCCTGCTGCTGCAAAAAACGGGCGATCGGCGCTACCGATTTATTCACGATTTATTGCAAAAACATTTTTCAGAGATATAAATGCCGGAGGTTGACAAAAACAAATATAATGGATGTAACTGTGAAGGAGATTCCAATATTCGACAAGCAAAAGGAAACTCAATGACTGTAAAATTCATTCTGAGCGAATACGTTGACAAAGCAATGGCTGAGGCTATGTATGACAAACTTGAAGATCATAGCTTTGTGGGGAAAATTCCTGTTTGCAAGGGAGTCATCGCCTTTGGTTCAACGTTAAAAGAGTGTCAAAATGAGTTGCGATCAACTTTGGAAGACTGGATTTTGCTAGGGTTGAAATTGCGACATCGAATGCCCGTCATTGACAATATTGATTTAAATATGGAATAGCTTGTCCACTACCACACACTCATCCTAAAAAAAGTTTATGGTATTTTGGCCATTTGAAATAGCTGTTCTGCCGTAAATTCTAATCCATCAAAAAGTGTATCTGTTAATAGCGTATCTCCCCTATAAGTCTGCGGTGCTGCATCGGGGTAAAAAACTGTAATGCTTCTAGCCTTGCTATCTACTATCCAAACCCGCAATACCTTAGCATCTAAATAATCTCTCGCTTTAGCAGCTAACTGACCGAAAGTTTGTTCGGGTGAAATAATTTCTATGACTAATTCGGGGACGACAGGACAGGCTTCATCTTGATTCCAGTCAGGAGATAAGCGTTCGTAAGAAACATATAAAAGATCGGGTACTGGCACCCAGTCTCGCCCCAGTCTGGTTAATCTTACCGCCCATTCTACACCAATTTCTCCCCGTTCCTCACCCCACTGTTCGAGGATTTTTATTAGGCTTCGGGTGAGGCGAGAATGAAATTTTTTAGGTGACATCTTCGGTACTGCTTGCTCGTCAATAAGTTCGTAGGTAATATCGCCTTCTCCTTCGGGAAGAGTGAGAAACTCTTCCAAAGTGAGTTGAGTTTTTGTCTGGAGCATGGTGTTTTTCTGCTGTTAAACGGCATAGAATGCGACAAAAGCTTAGTATTCGTAGGGTGCGTCGCCATTTTTAATCTCTAAATTATATCGACTTTTCGAGTGGCGACGCACCTTACATATAGGTTTGTTTCCACGAGTCTTGCAAGCACAGGTGCGTCGCTACTAGATTGTCGCTTTTTCTTGAGGATTGTTGATCCCGACACACCCTACAGCTAAGGTTGCATGACTTAAATATTGATTGACATAATACAAATGTTATGATAAAGATTGGCAAAATCTCAGGTTTTAACTGCCGAATTTGCGATCGACTCCTAGATCGACACCCCCAAAAGGTTAATATTCTAGTCTGACCCTCCTGCAATCATTGCTTAACCTCCTATGGCAGAAACCTTATTGTTCAACGCCCTCCGCGAGGCGTTAGACGAAGAAATGGCCCGCGACTCCGCCGTATTCGTACTCGGCGAAGACGTAGGTCAATACGGCGGTTCCTACAAAGTCACCAAAGACCTCTACAACAAATACGGCGAACTTAGAGTGCTCGACACCCCGATCGCCGAAAATAGCTTTACGGGTATGGCAGTAGGCGCAGCAATGACGGGATTGCGGCCGGTCATCGAAGGCATGAACATGGGCTTTTTGCTGCTGGCCTTCAACCAAATTTCCAACAACGCCGGAATGCTGCGCTACACATCGGGCGGCAACTTCAAAATGCCAATGGTAATTCGTGGGCCCGGGGGCGTGGGCCGGCAACTCGGCGCCGAACACTCCCAGCGGTTAGAAGCATATTTCCAAGCAGTACCGGGTTTGAAAATAGTCGCCTGTTCGACTCCCTACAACGCCAAAGGACTCTTAAAATCAGCCATCCGCGACGATAACCCCGTTCTGTTTTTCGAGCACGTTCTTCTTTACAACCTGAAAGAAAATTTGCCAGAAACAGAATATTTAGTGCCGCTGGACAAAGCAGAAATTGTGCGATCGGGCAAAGATGTCACAATCGTGACTTATTCCCGGATGCGGCACCACGTCATGCAAGCCGTGCCCGCCCTGGTAAAAGAAGGTTACGATCCAGAAGTAATCGACCTCATTTCTCTCAAACCCCTGGACATGGAGACCATCGGCGCATCCATTCGCAAAACTCACAAAGTAATTATTGTAGAGGAGTGCATGAAAACAGGAGGCATTGGTGCCGAACTAATTGCCTCAATCAGTGATCGATTTTTTGACGAACTCGACGCACCGGTTTTGCGCCTGTCTTCACAAGATATTCCCACACCTTACAACGGCAATTTGGAAAGACTGACCATTGTCCAGCCCAATCAAATTGTCGAAGCCGTCCAAAAAATGGTAGCTTTGCGAGTATAAATAGTGATTAGTCAGTAGTCATTGGTTGACTGTTGACTGTTGACTGTTGACTGATGACTGTTGACTGATGACTGAGGACTGATGACTAAAATCTGCCAACTGCCAACTGCCAACTGACAACTGCCAACTGACCAATGACTAATAATTAAATATGCAAAAACAACGTTCCCTATTAGCCCTAATTTTTGTTTTAATCATCGCCGCCATTACTGTAATAGTAACTATTCCGACGCGGCTGGGATTAGACTTGCAAGGAGGGTCGCAACTCACAATTCAAGTAAAAACTACCCCCACAATTCCCAAAATTGACCAGGGAATGTTAGAAGCAGTGCGGCGGATTGTCGAAAACCGCGTCAACGGTTTGGGTGTTTCCGAAGCATTAGTCCAAACAGTAGGAGAAGACCAAATTCTCGTGCAGTTGCCCGGAGTAAATGACCCGCAGCAAGCAGAACGAGTTTTGGGCGGCACGGCCAAGCTAGAATTTCTGGAACAACTGCCCGGAACAGAAGCACAATTGGGCATTGAAAGGCAGTTGCAGCAGGAATTGCTGGTCAAACAAGAAGAATTGAAAACTAGCCCGAATGAGGCAGCAATTAAAGAAAATCAGGCTGCTTTGAAAAGAAGCAATGAGGCGATCGCCAAACTATTCAAAAGCAGCGGCCTCGGCGGCGAAAACCTCAAAGACGCTCAACCTCAACCCTTGGCCTCTGGGAACAACTGGAACGTTGCTCTTGTTTTCGATACCAAAGGAGGCGAACTCTTTGCCCAACTCACTAAAAATTTAGCCGGTACCGGACGCAGTATCGGTATTTTCCTAGACGAAAGAATGATCAGTTCTCCAGTCGTCGGCGTTGAATTTGCCCAAACAGGAATTACTGGTGGAAGTGCCGTAATTCAAGGCAACTTTACAACGCAAGAAGCCAACGATTTAGCAGTGCAATTGCGGGGCGGCGCTTTGCCGGTACCGGTCGAAATTGTAGAAAACCGCACGATCGGCGCTAGCTTGGGTAAAGACAGCATTCAAAGCAGTATTAACGCAGGTATCGGCGGCTTAGTTTTAGTCTTGATTTTCATGGTTGCCTACTATCGACTCCCCGGCGTAATTGCCAATATTGCGCTGTTAATTTATGCTCTGTTAACTTGGGCAGCTTTCGTGCTTTTGGGAGTGACATTAACGCTGCCGGGAATTGCGGGTTTTGTGCTCAGCATCGGGATGGCTGTGGATGCTAACGTGCTGATTTTTGAGCGCACGCGGGAAGAGTTGCGGGCGGGGAAATCGCTTTATCGATCGGTAGAATCGGGTTTTTACCGCGCTTTTTCCAGCATTTTAGACGGCAATGTCACAACAGTTATTGCTTGTGCTGCTTTGTTCTGGTTAGGCGCTGGTTTAGTTAAAGGGTTTGCTGTAACTCTGGCATTGGGGGTGGGAGTGAGTATGTTTACTGCGCTCACTTGCAGCCGCACTCTGCTGTTCGTAGTATTGAGCTTTCCAGCATTGCGGAAACCTCAGTGGTTCTGTCCCGGTTTGTCGAAAACTGCTAATAGTTAACTGTTGACGGTTGACTGTTGACTGTTAACTATTAACTGTTGACTGTTAACAGACTACGTAAGGTACGCACTCGGTAAGGTACGCATTGCCCACCCTACATTGAGAAGTTTTTCTTCCCTCTTCCTTCTTCCTTCTTCCCTCTTCCTTCTTCCTTCTTCCTTCTTCCCTCTTCCTTCTTCCTTCTTCCCTCTTCCTTCTTCCTTCTTCCCTCTTCCTTCTTCCTTCTTCCTTCTTCCTTCTTCCTTCTTCCCTCTTCCTTCAAATTATGAAATTCAGTGTAATCAAATATCGATCGCTCTGGTGGAGTATTTCCGCCGCTATAATCCTCGCAGGTATAGTGTCGATGGCGATTTCTTGGACTCGTCCCGACATCCGCGCACCACTGCGCCCCAGTTTGGACTTTATCGGCGGCACTCGGCTGCAATTTGAACTCGACTGCACAAAACCGGAAAATTGTAAACCCATCGATCTTGCTGCTGTCCGCCAAGTCCTAGACACCCAAGGTTTGGCCGGTAGCAGCATTCAAGTTATCGGCCAAGAACAGCGCGGTTTGTCGCTGCGAACAAAAACTTTGGATGTCGAACAGCGGACTAATTTGCAAACAGCTTTGAGCGAAAAGATAGGCGCTTTTGCTCCTCAATCTACTCAAATTGATACGGTTGGGCCTACCCTCGGCAAACAGTTGTTTACTTCGGGTTTGCTGGCTTTGTTGATTTCTTTTGCTGGAATTACTGCTTATCTGACATTCCGATTTCAGTTGGATTATGCCTTTTTTGCTTTTGTGGCTGTGTTTCACGACGTGTTGGTCACGCTTGGTGTTTTCTCGTTTTTGGGTTTAGTTCAAGGAGTGGAAGTTGACAGTTTATTTGTGGTCGCGCTCTTGACACTTATCGGTTTTTCTGTTAACGATACGGTGGTAATTTACGATCGCGTGCGCGAAGTAATCAAGCTAAATCCGGGTCGGTCGATCGATCAAATTGTCGATGATGCTGTCATGCAGACGCTGGGAAGGTCAATTAACACAACGTTTACCACGCTGCTGACATTGTTTTCAATCTTTTTGTTTGGTGGCGAAACCCTCAAATACTTTGCTTTAGCTTTGATTGTCGGTTTTATTGCTGGTTCGTATTCCAGTATTTTCGTTGCCAGTACGCTGCTAGCTTGGTGGCGCAGTCGCACCGGTCACTCCATCCCCGTCCCCGCAGAAGGAATCAACCAGTCCGAGGAAGTTTAATTGACTGTTAACAGTTAACTGTTGACGGTTAACTGTTGACGGTTAACTGTTGACTGACTAATAATAAATCATCAAATAACCAATAACCAATGACAAATGACAAATGACAAATAACAAATGACTACTGACCAAACTTTTGAAATTGAAGTCCAAAGGCTTCACAAACTAACAGTTTACGGCCGCTGGTTAACGGTGATATTGCTGTGGATTAGCGTCGGTTCTTTGAGCATTTGGGGTTTGCGCCGCGAAATCGGTTTGTGGTTAGAACACTTCACTTGGGCGGCGGTGCGCTATGGTTTATCTTTTCATCGCTGGCCCACTCTCGGTTTAGGTTTGTGCTTGGGGATGACTTTGGGAGTGCTAACTTGGCAAAGTCGCAATATGGTGCGAGGGTTGCCCCTGCGGGAAAAACAGGGTTTGGAACAACAAGTTCGCCGCATTCGCCAACAGGGGCCGAGTCATCCTTTGTGGAAGTGGGTTTGCAAAGGTTCGCGGTAGCCGACGGGCTTTATTCTTTAGTCCTAGACGCACTCCAACCTAAGAAACCGGGTTTTTTACCGAATCTGCGCGCTGCAAGCAAATATGAGGGTGAAAAACCCGGTTTCTGACCACCTTTGAGTAGATGCTAATTATTTTAAATCCGTTAAATCCCGTACATTGCTCGTTGCCGAACTTCCTTCTGTTGTATCACGCAAAGCGAGGCAAAATCTGTGCGAGGGAAGACTGTTGAAGCGGAATTTCGATCGCAAATTCGGCTCCTTTTCCCGGTTCCGAAAAGCACTTCAATGCGCCGCCATGTTGGTTGACAACAATTTCATAGCTAATCGACAGTCCCAAACCCGTTCCTTGGCCGACCGGCTTAGTAGTAAAGAAAGGGTCAAACAACCGCTTCCGAACATCTTCTGTCATCCCCGGGCCGTTGTCAGAAATTTTAATTATTACCTTTTTTTTATCAATTAACTCGGTGCGAATCAGAATCGTAGGAATCAGGCGGGTAGACTTAGAAACTGATGATTGAGTCTTTGTACTAGACTGATTTTTTTCGCCTAATTGCGACTTATTTGCGTTTTTTTTATCGACATTTTCGTATGTATTAGACTCAACCAGAGCGTAAACTGCATTAAGTAAAATATTCATAAATACCTGATTGAGTTGTCCGGGATAGCACTGCACCAGTGGCAAGTCGCTGTATTCTTTGTGAATTTCTATCGCCTCCTGCCCCGGTTTTCCTTTAAGCTGGCTTTGCAAAAGCATAATCGTATTGTTGATACCGTCGTGAATGTTGACTTGCTTCATTTCAGCTTCGTCTAATCTGCAAAAATTCCGCAGCGACAAAACGATGTCGCGCACTCTTTCTGCACCTTGCTGCATAGAATTTAAGACTCTGGGCAAGTCTTCTAGCAAATAATCTAGTTCTATTTTTTCCGCTTCCGCTGCAATTTCCGGTATGAATGCGGGACACTGCTGCCTGTAGATTTCGAGCATCTGCATTAAAGCTTGCGTGTACTCTTTAGCGTGGTGCAAATTGCTGTAGATAAAGCCGATGGGATTGTTGATTTCGTGAGCTACTCCTGCTACTAACTGCCCCAAAGAAGACATTTTTTCTGTTTGAATTAGTTGAGTTTGAGTGCGCTGAAGTTCCAGCAGGGCAAGTTCGAGCTGTTGGGCTTGATGTCTCAATTGTGCTTGCGACTCGCGCATCGCCACGGTTGATAACTCGTGAATTTGCAACTGAGAAAGCAGCAGTTGGTGTACGTCTAAAAGTTTGTAAGTTTCCGGTTCTACTTGTACTACAATTGGTTCGTGGATTAGTTCGGGTGATCGCTCCAAAGACTGCCGCACTGCTGTCATAATTGAGGTGTCGCGATCGAGAACCAACATATCAGTTTTAGTAAAGCGGTAGAGTATGAACAAAGGCTGTTGAGAAAATAACTCCAAGCTGTAGGGGCGGCTCATGTGTTCAAAATAACGCCGCCGCGAAATCATCCCTATAAACTTTCCTTGCTGAGTGATGATGATGCCCGGAACTAAAGGGTTTGCTTGAAAAATTTTAGCAACTTCGTCTCCCGGACACTCAGATTCTAGGAGAAAGTCGTACAGGGTTAATTCCTGTAGAGTCGATCGCAAACCAAGCGACGATTTTAGGGGACTCAACCCGTCAGTTTCATACACTGCTCCCTCCTTTGGTAATTGGCAGTTGTGGTTTGCTGCTGGAGTATTGCCTACTATTTAGAAGGCTTTTTCAACTCTTTTTATAGCTTAGTCATCAACTTTCCTCTGCTCCCTCGAATCCAGTTAATTCAGCAGGATTTTTTTCCTTAAATCGTGCTGGTGTCACCAGAAATGATATTGCAGGTTAGATTGATTTAACAGCAGACACCCCTTTGAAACCTGACTATGTATTGAATTTTATATATCCAAGATTTTACTAATCCGAATATAACAGTCATAACTATTTTTAATGTTTGATGACATTAAATTGGTTCAGATGGATAGACATCTGCGACCTGTGGCAGTACATTTCGTATTGCCCCTTGCGTAAAATTATATTACAATAAGACAAGAATAGCGACAAATCAGCAGCCGATCGCCCGATTTGAAAATTCAGGCAAAACAGGTTTCCGGCAATTGCCAAGAAATGTCAATTGTCAGTTTTTTTGCACAAATGCCGATCGCACTCAACCCGAAGATTGTATTGTAGGTAGTCTCAGAGCCAAGGACAGCCGATGGCGAGCAATTTGTCAAGTTCGGCAGCTTATACTTTAGCCGCATCGAGACTCCAAAGCTTCACCAACGAAATTTTTCCCGGCAGATGCTAAAGTTGTGCGATCGCAGCTAAAACTCACATTCGACACATCCGCTTGATGTGCCTTAAAATTTTCCAGAAAAGTACCATCGGGTTCCCAACTTGAGATTCAAACTTTGTCGCTGGCAAATCGGACACGGAGAATCAAGAGGAAGCAGAAGCAAATAATTCTATTTTACCTTTCCGTTTCCCCAAATTCAACTTCAATGTGAACAAGTTGGTTTAGTTGCGGTAATATTTCGATCATTATTACTTCTCCTCCCCCTTGATTTTAGGCAATTCTCATTAGAAACTCTAAGATGTTGATTTGAGGAACCTCGGGGGGTCGGGTTTGATGTGGCGATCGCACTGAGCTAAATTGAAATAACATTTGAGGAAAGTAAGCGACGGTTTTCATGTGCGGTTTCCCGAACGAGAGGTGGTAATTGTATACACGGCGGGACGATCGTACTTTCAGTACAATGTCAGTATTTCAACCTGTACACCTGTTGAGCCTGAGTCTCTGAGAGTGTGGAAGTCGCTCTCATCCTTTCGTTGTCTGGATTGGACGCTTTTCAAGGATTAGGCGGTGCGAGGGCCAGAAGCAGACAGTTAACCAAACGGCACAAGTGAAGTCGGCTGCTAACGCCCACTGAGGAAGGATTTTAGGCTCTCACCGTCAAAGATCAATAGAGAAAAGCACCATAGCACCCGCAGCAATATCACCCAAAAGAATGATTGATAGAAAAAAAGTGGCGTGTTATATTTCAATATAATTCTATACAAAAATACTTTTACCTAAAAGGAGAACAAAAAATGGACACACCTACAGATCGCGAACAAGAACCTGTCGGGACAAGAGAACTCGAATCAATACCTGTATCTGAAAAAGTTTCGGCCCAAAAAGTTGCTGAGGTTAATTTTGAAACGACTCCTCTAGAAACTCCTGCTTATACTCAGGAAAAAGTTAGCGTCGAGGAGGTAAAAATTAACGGCGACGATTTGGTTGCTAAAGTTAAAGAACTGATTCACGAAGGAAATATCCGCCGAATCATTATCAAAAATGAAGAGGGACGGATCTTAGTAGAAGTTCCTTTGACAGTGGGAGTAGTCGGCGGAGTCATCGGTGCGGCGTTGTTTCCAGTCATTGCAGCAGTAGGAGCGATAGGTGCATTAGTAGCTCACCTGACTATCATCATTGAAAGAACAGAATAAAAAAATTCGTAAGGATTCAGGTCAAAAAAACTTCGGTGACAAAAGTTGGTAAAATAAACCAATGAAAAAGCCCGCAGCAACCAGAAAGCAGAAAAAAACCGAAATAGAGCAGTTGAGCCAAGCTGAACTTTTAGAAATGGTACGGGGGCTGCAAAAAATCATTGAATAATTGCAAGAAAAACTAGGGATTGCTACGGGCAAAAATCCAACCACCCGTCAGACTTGCTTCACTACGTTCGCAATGACAGGAAATTCTAGTACGTGCATCCAGGATTAACTGGTTCCCAGGCTCCAGCCTGGGAACTGAGGAATGAGCAATAACTTCCACAAACTTGTGGAAGTTATTTAATTCTCATTCCTTAGTCCAAACCGAGAGTTAAGCAACGTTTGCACGCGCCCGATTCAGAGACATGGATTAGGGCGTACTGCAATAGAAGCAGAGGCAGAAATTAATCGCTTAAAACAGCTTTTTCCTCTGTTGTTGGATACCGAAGCAATTTATCAAGAATGGGAGCGACTGGCGATCGCAAATAAGGTTGTAGGTGTTAAGGTTCATGATGCGCGGCTAGTTGCTGCTATGCTAGTTCATGGTTTAACCCATATCCTAACTTTTAACATTGCTGATTTCGCTCGTTATTCACAAATTACGGCTGTTAATCCTCCAACTGTAAAGCCTTGATTAATTGGGAATTTAACAGAAATTATACTCTGAGCAAAAAACAGGCAAGATGCCTGTTCCACAAAAAGCTAATTTGATTGTGGGGAGTAGGAGTTGGGCCGGAGAGCCCGCCCTTAGATTTTACCGGGTGTTAGCAAAATTAGCTGTTTTGACAAGATCGATCGCACTTCATCCAATCCCATCTCCACATTCCCCAAAATCTCCCCAACAGTCTTCTCTCCTTTACCTTGCCCAGGCGAGGTTCCCTCTTTCTCCCCCCCTTGATAAGGGGGGGCTGGGGGGGGTGCACAACCTTGCAAAAACTCAAATTCAGCACTTGACAAATTGAGCAATTGGTAATTGCAATCAAACACTTGTTGACTAGGCCAACCGTGCATACAACCACTCAACTCTGGAATTGCCGCCAAAAGTGTCTTATCGTCCGACCAATCAATCTTATTAACAGGCTTTTTGCCCAAGAAAAACTCATAATGAGTGATTTCCGTATCCAACAATTCAATTAATCGATAAAGCTCCCGTTCCGTCAAACCCTGAGCTCTTTCTATCAATTCCGGCGCTTTGCCCAAAAGTCTTTCTAACTGCCAATATCCCGGATTTGAGAAACCGAGAAATTCCAATCCCGAAGCGTCAATTAACTCGAACAAAGTCTCGATATTGTAGTCAATTTCCTGCGGGTGAACGTACATATCAGCAAAACATTCGTCCCGCTGATTTTCTCCTGCCCAACGCTGTTTTTCGTACTTGACAAGACGGTTGTTTTCTGGTAGAGAAGCAAAGATTTGACGACCGACTTTCACACCATCGGGATAGTCACCTTTTTGGGAACCTTGGAGAAGGGCGATCGCCCTTTGCATGAGTTGAATTTCCCAGCGTCCGAGCTCAGCATACACAAAAATGTGCATCAAACCGCCCGCCGCCAACTTCGCAGCCAGGGCTTGAATGCCCCGGATCGGATCGGGTAAGTGGTGCAGCACGCCCACGCAGTTGATCAAATCAAACTCGCCATCTAACTCAGCCGCATCGTACAGGCTGAGGTGGCGGAAATCAGCTTCCCGCGCTCCAGAGCGCCGACAGCGTTCTTGTGCTACCTTCAAAGCACCCGCACTCAGGTCGATCGCCGTCACCGAAGCTTCGGGATTGAGGTGAATCAGATAATCGGTACTCGAACCCGTGCCGCAGCCAGCATCTAAAATCCGAACATCTAGTTTTGGCGGCTTTTGGCCAGTGCAAAAATTGTAAGCATCAGGCCAACTCCAGCGCCAGTTGTAGCCTGGGGGCGGTTCATCTGACAAAGGATCGGGCGGGAAAGGGAAAGTATCGTAAAGCCGCCGCACGGCAGCACTGATATCGGGTGTAGTATCCATAGGTGACATTTGTTGGGCTTGGGGATTCGGGATTGGACTGACAACTGACCGCTGACCACTGACCGACAGCAATTTGATCCGCGCCCCCCGGATTTATCGGTGGGGTCGATTCTTCAATCTAAAATCTAAAATCTAAAATCTAAAATCGGTTGACAGCTTCTGCGTAATAAAACTTATCATTTTTTCTCATATAAGCTCTCTTAAATCTATACAATAAATCTCGACAGGCTTTTTAACAAACGAGGACTGTCAATAGCCCACCGCTGAACTGTCGGGTAAAGCGGAGGCGTCTTTCAAAAGAGCAACAGGTCTCGAAACAGGCAGAAGAAAATTTTTGATTTTCTTTTCCTTTAATTCAAGGCACTGGCTGCAATCGCCCAAAGGCAACTCTCCTGCCGAGTCTTTTTTTCCACGGGTATACCGACGGATCGCAGCGGAGGGAGTACCCCGTGCCTGCCTTCGGATCGGACATTTACCCGCAGGCAGAAAGATGAAACCAAAACATTTTAATCTAAGAAAGTAAGCGCGCCCGAACCTCGTGACAGGTAAAGGCAAAAAGTAAACAAAGCAAAAATACCTACTTTGACCTGCATGAGAAGGCAAGGTTAGTCTGGTTAAATGCTGCAACGATTTAGATAGGGAGCGAAAGAGTCTAATGACTGTAAAAGCAAGTGGTGGAAGCTCGGTTGCGCGTCCGCAACTATATCAAACTGTACCGGTCGCAACAATTTCGCAAGCAGAACAGCAAGACCGCTTTCTACAGCGGGGCGAACTCAGCGAACTGGCAAGTTATTTCAGTTCCGGGGCTCTTCGGATCGATATCTCTGCGACGCTGACCCAAAACTCGGAACTGATAGTATCCCGCGCAGCTAACCGGATTTTTACCGGCGGTTCCCCGCTGGCATTTTTGGAAAGACCACAAGAACCTGCGATGGCTGTAGCAGGGGCGGCACGTGGCGGTTCGGCGAATGTCTCTGAAGGCATGAAACTGGGAAATGTCACCTACGTAGAAAGCCGCTCTGGCGGCAACGGCGGTGGCGGCGGCGGATTCTTGGGGCTAGGAAATCTATTTTCTGGCAACGGTGGCGGCTACAGCGGCCCAATCCCAGCAGGATTTCAGCCGATCAATGTCTCGCGCTACGGCCCGGGCAACATGACCAAATCTCTGCGGGACTTGAGCTGGTTTTTGCGTTACATCACCTACGCAATTGTCGCTGGCGACCCGAATATTATTTCGGTGAACGTGCGCGGATTGCGGGAAATCATCGAAAATGCTTGCTCTTCGGCGGCCACAATTGTGGCAATGCAGGAAATGAAGGCAGCATCTTTGGGCTATTTCCGAAACAATGCAGAGGCTAGTGCGATCGTCGGACAGTATTTCGACGTAGCAATTACCGAATTCAAAGCTCCCACACCTTCAGACAAGGTGCGGCAGCGCGAAAGCAACGACCAGCAAGGGCTGCAACTGCCTCAGATTTACTTCAACGCAGCCGAGCGACGGTCGAAATTCGTCATGAAAACCGGTCTGTCTTCGGCCGAAAAGATAGAAGTAGTCAAAGCAGCTTACCGCCAAGTATTCGAGCGCGATATTACCCGCGCATACAGCCAAAGCATTTCTGACTTGGAATCCAAGGTCAAAAATGGCGAAATCTCGATGAAAGAGTTTATTCGCCGCCTTGGCAAATCTCCTCTGTACCGTCAGCAATTCTACGAGCCGTTTGTCAACAGCCGCGCTGTAGAACTTGCCGCCCGCCACTTCCTCGGCCGCGGTTTGAGCTCGCGGGAGGAATTTAGCAAGTATTTTGCGATCGTCAGCAAAGGCGGCCTGCCAGCCCTCGTAGACGCGATGGTTTATTCCCAGGAGTATTCCGACTACTTCGGCGAAGAAACAGTGCCTTACCTGCGCGGTTTGGGCCAAGAAGCTCAGGAGTGTCGCAACTGGGGCCCGCAAATTGATTTGTTCAATTTCAGCGCTCCGTTCCGCAAGGTTCCTCAGTTCATCACCTTGTTTGCTGGCTACACCCAGCCTCTGCCAGACCAGCACGTTTACGGTGTTGGCAATGACCCCTTAGAAATTCAGTTCGGCGCGATTTTCCCGAAAGAAACTCGCAACCCCAAGAGCCGTCCAGCTCCCTTCGGCAAAGACACTCGCCGTATCCTGATCCGTCAAGGTGCGGGGATTGACAATCAGTTGAGCAATCCGGCGGCTCGCGGTGCTGCTCCTGGTTCTCTGGGCCCCAAGGTCTTTAAATTAGACCAGTTACCGAGCAACTATGTTGCTTCCAAGAAAACTGCCCGCGGTGTCTCCAGCAGCTACAGCAATTCTTCCAGTGTCAAATATACCGAAAGTTCCACCCAAGCGGTGATTCGGGCTGCTTACCTGCAAGTGTTTGGTCGCGATGTGTTCGACGGGCAGCGCCAAAAGGTAGCGGAAATTAAGCTGGAAAACGGCGAGATTCCGATGCGCGAGTTTATTCGGATGTTGGCGAAGTCTGATGTGTTCCGCAATATGTACTGGAGCAAGCTCTACGTTTGTAAGGCGATCGAGTACATTCACCGCCGACTCCTGGGACGCCCTACCTACGGCCGTCAGGAAATGAACGCTTACTTTGACATTTGCGCCAAGAAGGGTTTCTACGCGCTAGTCGATAGCATCATGGACAGCATGGAGTACAACGAAGCTTTCGGGGAAGATACAGTGCCCTACGAGCGCTATGTGACTCCCGGTGGTTTGTCGATGCGGACGATGCGATCGGGTTCCATCGCTGAGCAAAATTTCCAAGCTCAGACGCCCGAAACTCCTCGGTTTATTGAACTGGGTACAGCAGGCAACCGAGGCGATATCGAGTTGCAAAGTCGGATTGCTCAAGGTGTTAGCAAGCGGCGCGAACAAACTAAGATGTTCAAGCTGACGACAACTTCGGACAAAGTAGCTTTGAAAACTTTAATTCAAGCTGCTTACCGTCAAATTTTTGAACGCGATTTAAACCCCTACGTTGTGAAGAATGAATTCACGGCGCTCGAAAGCAAACTGGGCAACAATGAAATCAATCTCAAGGAGTTCATTGAGGCTTTGGGCTGCTCGTCGCTGTACATCAAACAGTTCTACGCACCTTATCCCAATACTAAGGTAATTGAGTTGGGTACGAAGCACTTCTTGGGCCGTGCTCCTCGCAATCAAGCGGAGATTCGGACTTATAACCAAATCTTGGCAAGTAAAGGGATTAAGGGCTTTATCAACGCGATGTTGAACAGCGTTGAATATGCTGAGGCTTTTGGTGAGGATACTGTTCCTTACCGCCGCTTCCCGACTCTACCTGCTGCTAATTTCCCGAATACTGAAAGACTGTACAACCAGTTGACTAAGCAGAATGGTGAAATTGTGGTTCCGAGTTTTGAGCCTGTGGCTGCGATCGACAGAAGCTAACAACAAACTGCAAGAAAGTTGATTTTGTAGGTTGACAAAAATCCCTCGCTATGGTAATGCTGTAGCGGGGGATTTTTGGTAATGTTACGCTGTTGATCGATCGGCGAGTCCCATAGTCCGACAGGGATTGAACTCCCTGTGTCCTAGCTAAAGTCCTTGCTATGAGGACTGAGGTGGGCGATCGTTTGATTTGGCGTTTCAGTCGGTTTTAACTGATATCTTGCACCATTCTCAATTAGCCCTAGGGGCGGGTTCGCCAACAGCCTTAAAGCTTGCAAATAGGTTCTATAAACCCGCCCGACCCCACGAAAAATCCTCTTATTGATATTGCTGCAAGATGTCAGTTAAAACCGACTTTAACTCTCTCGACGGGGATTTCTATCACTGCTAGGACTCAAAGCAAAACCCGATCGCCCCAAAAGTGCGATCGGGGTCGATCGATGAGTCCGAGAGTCCGACAGGGATTGAAATCCCTGTCTCATAGCTGAAGTCCACTTAAGTGGACTAAATTGAACCACAGTTTGATGAGACTGAGAAATTTGATAACGGGCAGGCAAGCGTGAGAAATGGTTGGCAATTCAGTATGGTCTCTGACCACGAATTTCTTGATGGTACCCGCCACGTGATTTATCCGTGGAATCAACCCAAAATCGAAAATCGAAAATCCTCAAGAAAGAGCATTTATCCGTGGGGTCGCCTCTAAAATCTAAAATCTAAAATCTAAAATCGATTGACTGTACTGAGTATATTTAGGATTTGAATAATTAAACTAACTGCCACTCAAGAATACCAAACTACAAAGTATAGGACGAAAAGAATATGGGTTTGTCGATCTAAGCTGTTGTGCATTTAATTTGTATGTTAACGGCGGGCTTTCGGGCCCAAGCCCTACTTCCCACAAGAGAAAAAATTTATTTTACTATGCAATTTAAATGCGGATTAGCTTATTGATTTCGCTAATCTTAGGATTATTAATTACAGCCATGATTAATCGGTTAATGGCGATATAGCAACCGCCTTGGCGGTTTCTATACTAGCGTGTTTTTTTATTCAAACTGACAACAAGTATTTTTTGTATCGGAGGCGGAATATGGATAATTTATCGGACAATTCAGCATAGAAAACACAATATATTGGTTTATGAAGTCGGGGCGGAAACTTGCACCCGCCCTTTAGATATTCGGTTAACCGTACTCAAATAGCCACTTTAACGCGAGAACATTACCGCCCACTCTTCGTCGTTGATTTCAATATACAAAATTGCGATCGGCACAGACAGATCCATTACCTAGTTATCGGGCATTAGTGATTTCCCTTCATTCCCTATAGGCAAAAATTAGGTATAATTGGTTAGCGCGTATTATGATAAAAGTTTAAAAAAAGAAGGGCCAGGGAGGGAAGAACCCAAACGCGATAGTGATGAGTCATTACCCATCTAAAATCTAAAATCTAAAATCTAAAATCTAAATTTGTATGAGCTACATCAAGATATTGACCGCAAAATAAAACAGCACAATAAACGGGCCACTTGTTCTGATTAGTAAAGTAGCGAAATGAATAAGGTATTAGGGCATAATGTTGTGAAAGATGGAACAGGGTATGGAACTAAATTTACAGAAATTTTATAGCGCCTGCAATCCCAGCTACACCCTGGCAGTAGCAAATCAACAAGACCGACAATACTATATCGATTTCTCTTCAGTGCGGGGCGGCACGATCGTAGAACAATTGGAGCGCACCATCAGCCGTCTGTCCCCCGATTCACCTACCTGTCAATTATTCACCGGTCACATCGGCTCTGGTAAATCAACTGAATTGCTGCGGCTACAAGCTCAATTGCAGCAACAAGGATTTCATGTTGTTTATTTTGAGTCGAGTAAAGACTTAGACATGGCAGATGTAGATATCACTGACATTTTATTGAGCGTTGCTCGTCAGGTGAGCGAAAGTATCGAGAAAATGAAAATCAAGCTGCAACCGACGGGTTTTAAAGCTTTGCTCAAAGGGGTTGCTGATGTTTTTCAAACTCAAATAGACTTGAGTGCTGAAGCTAATGTCCCTGGTTTTGGGGAAATAAATGCCAGCACGGAGGGAGAATTTTCTCTGTCTTTGGGAATTGGGAAAATTACTGCTAAGGCGAAAGATGCTCCGAATCTGCGATCGGAGTTAAGGCAATATTTGGAGCCGCGAACTAACGTAATTTTAGATGCACTGAATAAGGAGTTGCTGGAACCGGCTAACCAAGAACTGAAACGCCAGGGAAAACAGGGACTTGTGGTAATTATCGACAATCTCGATCGCATACACCTGTGCGCGAAACCGACGGGGCGACTGCAGCCGGAATACCTGTTTGTCGATCGCGGCGAACAATTGGCAAGACTAAATTGCCACGTCGTGTATACAATTCCTTTGGTGCTGATTTTCTCTAACGATTTGGGCCAGTTGACCAATCGATTTGGGGTAGATCCGAAGGTTTTGCCGATGGTGCCGGTGCAGTTTAGCGATGGTTCTGAGTGTTCTGAGGGTGTGGAATTGCTGCGGCAAATGGTTCTGGCGCGGGCTTTTCCAACGGTGCATCCTTCACAGCGCTATGCTTTGGTGGGCAAAGTTTTCGACTCTGCGGAAACTCTCGATCGCCTGTGTCGAGTCAGCGGCGGTCATGTCCGCAATTTGCTGCAACTACTGTATGGCTGTCTGCAGAAACAAGACCCTCCTCTGTCGCGGGAAACTTTGGAAAATGTGATCGTCCAGCGCCGCCACCAGCTTACTTTGGCGATCGAACCTGATGAGTGGCAATTGCTGCGCCAAGTATCCGTTACCAAAACTGTGAACGGGGAAACTAAATACCAAATATTGCTGCGGAGTCTCTGGGTGTTTGAATACCGTTACGGCGAAGATTATTGGTTTGATGTCAATCCGATTTTGGCTGACGCCAAAGAGTTTCGGGAAACAGTTGAGAGTTGACAGTTGACAGTTGACAGTTGATGGTTGAGAGTTGATGGTTGATGGTTGAGAGTTATCTCCGCCTAATCATAAACAGTCAACAGTCAACTAACAAAAATGATTAAAGGCACGACTAAACTGTTAGGAGTAATTGGTCATCCCGTCGAACATTCTTTGTCGCCGGCGATGCACAATGCTGCTATTTCCCACTTGGGAGTCGATTTTGTTTACTTGCCGTTTCCGGTAAAACCAGGGGATTTAAAAGCTGCTCTTGCAGGATTTGCGGCGATCGGCGTTCGGGGATTTAGCATCACGATTCCCCACAAACAAGCAATCTTACCGCTGTTGTCAGAAGTTTCCCCGATCGCCCGATCGATCGGCGCAGTCAATACCGTATACCTGACTGACAAAGGTTGGTGCGGCACAAATACAGACGTTGAAGGCTTTCTCGCGCCCCTGCAAACCCCCCCAACCCCCCCTTACCAAGGGGGGGCTAGGGGGGATTCCGAAGAAACGGGCAATACGGCAGTCGAATCCTGTCCCCCCCCTTACCAAGGGGGGGCTAGGGGGGGTTCCGAAGAAACGGGCAATACGGCTGTTGAATCCTGTCCCCCCCCTTACCAAGGGGGGGCTAGGGGGGGTTCCGATTGGAGTCAGAAAGTAGCGGTAATTTTGGGGAATGGCGGGGCCGCGAGAGCTGTTGTGGCTGGATGCGCTCAATTGGGATGTGCAGAGATTCACGTTGTCGGCCGCAACGAACAAAATTTAGGGGAATTTCAGCAGAGTTGGGTCAATTCTCCGATGCCCGTGCATAATTTGCAGGTGCATACTTGGGATAATTTGTCAAGCTTAATCTCGCAGGCAGATTTGCTGGTGAACACGACGCCTGTGGGGATGTATCCGCAGGGGGAAAAGTCGCCGGTTGCGGCTGGTGAGATCGATCGAATTTCAGCAGGTGCGATCGTCTATGATTTAATTTACACCCCTAATCCTACCCAGTTTCTCAAAGATGCGAAGCTTCGGGGAGCGCGAGCTATTGACGGACTCCCCATGCTAGTTCAACAAGGAGCAGCCGCCTTAAAAATTTGGCTGGATCAAGAATCCGTCCCAGTCGATGTGATGCGCCAAGCCTTGCGCCAGCATTTAGGTCTAGATTAATGCCATTTCTTCAAAAAGTAGCTGTAGTTTTCAGAATTCCTATAAGCAGGAATTTGAGGCCCAATTCGCGCTAAGCTGAGAATTAAAATATACTTGCCCCCCCATTTATGAAATTTCGAGCTATCAGCCTTTTTTTTGCTACTTGCCTAATCGGAATTTTTAGTTTGGTATTCACTCCACCTGCTTGGGCTTTGACGCAGATTAAACTTTCAGACCTTTCTTATCGCGAATGTCCGGCAGAAATGGGAGAAGGAACAGTCACCAGCGGCAGTTCTATGGAAGCTACCTGCTTTTTGATTACTGGGAAAGCTGAAAATAGCACCGGCAAACCAGTTGTCAATGCCGATATTTTCGGCCGCATTTATGATGCTGACGACAATCCGGTGATGCAAAACCGGACTCGGTTGGGTTCTATAGAAGAAGTTCCTCCCGGAGTTAGCGATTTTCAGCTCAGAATTTCCGTTGCCGCCAATCAACGAACACCTTTGAAGCTCAAGCAATTTAAAGCTACAGGTTTTACTGGCGTGGTTCGCCGCTAACGAAACTCTTGGAGATTTTGGGTTGGCTGCCGATGAAATTGCGATGCAGTTTTCGATTTTCGATTGTTGAGCGGCCGGCAATTTCTCATTTCTAATTTACGATAAACTCCCCAGCTTTTCAACCGGGGAGTTAATCTAAAAATGTCAAATCTAAAATTTAGTTGCCGGCGGCTAGGTCTGCCAAACAATTTACGCTCGATGCTGAAAAACTTAAGCTTTTCCAACTACAAAGATGTTTGCAGGCTGGTCAAAAGACCGATCAAGAATTCCGAGCCGAATTGCAGTACAAAAAACGCAATTAGTGGTGAAAAGTCAATCCCTCCCAAGGGGGGGATAATCGAGCGGAATAGATTGAGGTAAGGGTCTGTTAACTGACTCAAAATTGAAAACGGGGGGTCGTACCAATTGATGTTAGGGAACCAGCTTAACAGCACCCGAATAATCATCAGGGCTACATAGATTTGCAGAAATGTGGACAGCGTGGTTGCCAAAAGGCCTAGGGAATAACTCATATATTCTCGTTGAAGTTTGAGTAAAGTTTACAGACACTTTAACTTAAAGTTTAGCATAGGTCGGGGAGAGGGGGAGCATGAGGCTGTTTACGGGCGGGCTAGAAGAGTAACGACCCACAATAAAATTCACTCTTGGCTTCACAGGCCCGAAAGGCCTGTTAAGCGAGAATGGTGCAAGATGTCAGTAGCCCCCATCGATCGGCCCGACTAATCTAAAATTTTAAAGGGATTCAGGAGTCTTGGGCGATCGAACCCTCGCTGCCCGACGCCGGCGCGTTGCCGTTTACGTCGCCGAGTTGCAGCCGCACGTCATCTATTGCCTGATTGAGCTGGGCAATTTTATCTTCTAAACTCAGCCTTGCTACTTCCATCCCTTCGGCTTCGAGTTGGCTGGCTTTCCTCTGGCGGATCTTTCTTGTCTTTGCTTCTGAAGGTTCACTCAGCAAAGCTTCAGCAGCGCGCCGCGACAGCACCGCGCCCAAAACGGCACCCACCAAGCCGCCAACTGCGGCTCCGGCAATAAATCCCCCCGTAAAACCCTCTCGATTGCTCATGGCTCAACTCAACAGCGCGATATTTCTTTGATTTGTTTATTTTGACACTCTCCCGGTGAGAAACCGGCAGACGATTTTAGATTTTAGATTTTAGATTTTAGATTGAGATGCCCAGCGCGAAAAATCATCCGCAAAGAGAAAGCCTAATGAGCATCAAGTCGGTTAGTTGTCAGGTAAGGCGAGAATTCCGACTTCCGAGTTAAAGCGGATCATTTCCAAAGATCGATCGCCATACAAATCTTCTATGTGTTCCAAGCAGCACTCGATCGCGAAATCGTTCAATTGGGCCGGCTCAACGCCGTACATTTCCTCAAACACCTCTGAGTCTACCCGACAAAAGCGCGGTCGATCGGCATAAATTCCGCATTCTCTGGTGGTTTTGTCAAAATTGATACACCAACCGTCATCTCCGACTAAGCTCAAATAGAGCGATAATTCGTCTTCTGATAAATACTCGTCTAAGTCTGGGCGCTCTGTTGGGTCGAGGTAACAACAAGCACCGCACTGCTTTACGCAACGCCAAGTAGCCATAGTTTGATTTTAGATTTTAGATTTTAGATTTTAGATTTTAGATTCGGAGCATTATGTGGAAAATGCCAAACTTTAGGAGATTTGGGCTCTTCAAGTATATCAATTGCCAGCGCCGGAGGCCCATATCCCGAAGGGGCGGTTGGATTTGAGATTTGAGATTTGAGATTTGGGAGACTTTCCGGGAAGGGGCATCAAGTCCGCAGTTCCCTGTGACCAAGACTTTCTTCATGTGGTACCCGCCACGTGATTTATCCGTGGAATCAATCCAAAATCGAAAATTGAAAATCCTTGCGTCCCCCGAATTTATCCCTGGGGTCAATCCAAAATCTAAAATCTCAAATCTAAAATCGAATGACTGAGAGGTCGATCGTAGTTTACATTTTGTTGAATTTTGTAAAGTTCCTTAAAAAATATGGTCGATCGCCCGGTAAAATCAGAAGCGGATTTTCTAATGCAACAATCTAGACTTAATCACTACAGTCAGGAGGACAAATGGACTTTATAACCGATCTTTTCAGTGGTATGGGTGGTGTAGACTACCAACTCATTGTTCAGGTAGCTTTACTCGCAGCCGTCGTGCTTTCTGGCCCGATCGTGATTTTTCTCTTGGCAGCTAAAGGCGGCGACCTGTAATTATAGCACGCTAGGCGGCGATCGAGAGTTGGGAGTTTTGAGTTTTAAATTAGGCAAAATTCACAACGCTCGATCGCCAAATTTCCCAGCAGCACGAGCTTTCTTATCAAATACCAAGGGCGTGTTTAGCAGTTTGAATCAAATTCTCAAAAAAAGGTAGAGATACATCGACTTCTCTAGCATCTTTGCGGGAGTTACCTAACAAACCGATGTTTTGTCCGGGTGCAACAGCCAAAACTTGCCCTTGAGAGTTGCGAATTCTCAATTCCTCGATCGAGCCGGCGGGAGACAGACTGCAAGAATAAGTGCGATCGCAATAATCAAACTCAACTTTTCCGAACCTCGGTGGCCTGGAAGTAGCAGCATTTGCCGGTAGCCGAACGCCCAACAATTCTAACTCAACCGATGTCTTGCCATTAAAACTATTTTCCCGCAATCGGTAAGCAAGATCAACCCGCCGAGGCAAAGGAAAATATTCGCCCCAACGCCAAGCAATCGCCTTCACACTAGCCGATACATTTCCATCTTGAGTTGCAGTTAATTTAACGTGACCTCCTTTACCAACAATTTTCTGTTCAGTTATGCAAACATTAGGCGTCCAAAATACAGGAGCCTTATTTTCAATCCCGCAAGGTTCCAGAGCATCAATTTGTCGGTAAAGGTCAAGATTAATCTCAGCCAAATCTGCTCGCACGTCAACTGAAACCAGCGGTTTTAAGTGTTCCGGCTGCAAACATTGATTGGCAAAAATTGACAATTGGCTGCGGAATTGTTCGAGATTCTCAGCAGGCATAGAAAAACCGCCAGCCGCTTTGTGTCCGCCAAATTTAGTTAATAAATCCGCGCAAAAATTCAGCCCATCAAATACATTAAACTCAGGAATTCCCCTCGCCGAACCCCTGATAATTTTATGGGCGATCGTCCCTACAGCCTCGTTTTCGCCAGCCTCATCCTCAAAAGTACCGATAAACACAGGCACGCCGTAGCGTTCCACCAACCGAGAAGCCACAATCCCGATCACCCCGTGGTGCCAACCCGGTTGCACGACAACTAAAACTCGTTCTTGCTGCAAATCGATCGCCTTTTCCTCGCACCAAGCAATTGCTTCCTGCTCAATTTCCTGGCACAACTCCTGCCTGCGCTGATTAATTTGTTCGCACTGCATCGCGTTTTTAAGAGCTAATTCGCGATCGTCCGTAGTCAGCAACTCTATCACAATTTGAGGGTCAGCCAGCCGCCCCACAGCATTAATCCGGGGCCCAAGCCTAAAACCAATATCTTCAGGCTTTAACGAATTTTGAGTAGGGGCGGTGCCCCCGTGCCCGCCCTTGAGTTTTGAGTTGAGAATAGATGAACTTTCCGCACTTCCAGGCTGCACTCCCGCCACCTGAATCAAAGCCTGAATACCCGCCAATTGCGAGTGAGGCAACAGCCGCAAACCCCGCTTTACCCAGCGCCGATTAACTCCAGTCAAAGGTGCTAAATCCGCAATAGTTCCCAACGTGAATAACTCCAGCAGGGGATTTACCAACCCCCCAACTTTTTTCATATCCTGAGCCAAAGTAATAGCCAAAACATAAGCAACGCCTACGCCAGCTAAACCGCGATAAGGCGAAGATTCCGCGATTAATTTCGGGTTGAGAATAGCATCTGCCGGCGGCAGTTTTGGCGGCAAATCGTGGTGGTCTGTAATAATAACTTTGACACCGAGTTCTCGTGCTCTGGCAACCGGGCCGTAGGCTGCAATTCCGTTGTCAACCGTGAGAATGAGAGCGACACCTTCCGAGTGAAATTCTTCTACAATGCGATCGTTAATCCCATAACCTTCTCGCATCCGGCTCGGAATAGCATAATCCACATTCGCCCCCAGAACCCTGAGAGCGCGTAACAACAAAGCCGTGCTCGTCATCCCGTCAGCATCGTAGTCGCCGCAAATCGCAATTTTTTGCCCTCCCGAAATCGCCTCCCGCAACAATTTGACACTCGCAGCCAAATCTGGAAACTCATCCATTGGCGCCGGCAAAACCAGAGATTCCGGTTCGATAAACCCTTGCACTTCTTTAACCGAATCGATGCCCCGGTTAATCAGCACCTGGGCCAGCAAAGGCGACAAACTGATTTCAGTGGCAAACTGTTCGGCTTGCTGTGTTTGAGGCGAATAAATTTGCCACCGTTGGTTTGGCAATCGGTGAAAATGCGGGGGCACAGATGTCGGTAGCTCTTGCACGGAAGCTGAGGTTTAAAGATACATGATTAATCTTACCGAATTAAGTGCCTCAGTCAATCAATTTTAGATTTTAGGTTTTAGGTTTTAGATTTTAGATTGATGCTGATGAGTTTTTTGGGTAAAATCCAAAGGTTGTTTGTAGGAAAGCTTTTTTCGGAAGCTCTCACCGCACCCAAATAGGGATCAAAGCCCTGCCAACAGTCATGGAGACCAAAAAATTTTAGACCAAAGTTCAAACGCCCCAGATTTATCTGTGGAGTCAATCTAAAATCTCGAATCTCAAATCGACTGGTGGGAGCCGAAGAAATAAGTGTAGCAGGCAGTTGTGCCGCCCGTGCTAGGGCGAGGCTAATTTAATTTAATGAGGAGACTTGCATGAGAGACGATCGACCACCTTGGTTTAAAATGGCATTACAGGTTCGGGGGTCTGTCATTCTCTCAATTTTGCCCCGCGTTTTGCTGTGCGGCGGCTTTGGAGTTTTTATTTCCCTACTGCACTTTTTTAAGTGGCCAGTTTCCTTACCAATTTTGTCGAGTATTGTACCCAGTATAGTCCTGGGTCTACTATTAGTTTTTCGGACAAATACAGCCTACGAAAGATTTTGGGACGGCCGAAAAATGTGGGGAACTTTAGTCAACAACGTCCGCAATTTGGCGCGCCAAATCTGGGTAGCAATTGAGGAAAAAGACCCGCAGGATATCGAACTCAAAAAGTCAGTCCTGCGCCTGTTACCCGCCTTTGCAGTGGCCCTAAAACTGCATTTGCGGCAAGAATCAGTCAATCCAGAGTTGGAGCCGTTAATGTCCCCAGCGCACTACCACAAGCTCAAATCAATGAACAATCCGCCTCTAGAAATTGCCTTTTGGATTGAGGATTACTTGCACGAGCAGTACGAGCGCAATTGCCTCGATGTTTATCAGTTAACTGGTATGAATGAGTTGCTCAACTCTATGATTGATGTATTAGGTGGCTGCGAGCGGATTTTGAAGACGCCTATCCCTTTGGCTTACGCGATTCACCTGAAACAACTATTGTTGCTTTACTGTTTAGCCCTCCCCTTTCAAATGGTGAAAGATTTGGGTTGGGGAACCGGCTTAGTTGTGGCTTTAATTAGTTTTACTTTGTTCGGCATCGAAGAAATCGGCATTGAAATAGAAAATCCCTTCGGGCACGATGACAATGATTTGCCTTTGGACAATATTTGTGCTGCCATGCAGCGCAATATCGACGATTTAATTTCTTTATCTCCTAGCGTTCACGAACACGTGAAAGATAAGTAGAGTCATTCGATTTTAGATTTTAGATTTTAGATTGGTACATAAAATCTAAAATCTAAAAGCTTCGGATTAATTTTTTTTAACAATCAACCGCATTAACCCCGCTAATACTAACAATACAGGTGTCAGCCAATCTCCCCACCGCACGTAAAAAGTCCGAGTTTGCCGCCGATAGATAGTAGCATCTCGGACTTCATAGGTATTAATCCCAGACTTCCAAACCGTCTCGCCGCGAGGATTTACAAAAGCAGAGTAACCCGTATTAGTTGCGATAACTGCCCATCTATCCGTCTCAATTGCCCGCATCACATCTAGAGCGTGATGTTGATCCAACATGGGCGGTTTGTAGTGGGCATTGTTGGAAGCTGTGAGCATAAATTCGCCTCCATTCGCCGCCTGATATCGGAAAATTTCCGCAAAGGCCGAATCGTAACAAATTCCGACAATGGCGCGGCCAAACGGCGTATCAAACAATTGTTGAGAATTGCCGGGTACTAAATGAGCATCTAAGGGCGAAAGTCGATTAATAATCCCGCCTAAGATTTCGTAAAAAGGGATATATTCGCCTAAAGGCACTAGCTTTAGTTTATCGTAGCGGCCGACAATTTCTCCAGTGCGATCGATCGCCAATAAGCTGTTAGTGATACTATTATCTTGCTGTCCGAATCCTCCAACCCAAGCCACAACGCCGCGTTCGAGAATAGCTTGGTAAAAGGAAAGAGTAGAACGCTGATACTCGTTTGTCCAGATAAAAGGCAAAGCT
Organism: Microcoleus sp. Z1_B2; assembly: GCF_036700325.1. Classification (NCBI taxonomy): domain Bacteria; kingdom Bacillati; phylum Cyanobacteriota; class Cyanophyceae; order Oscillatoriales; family Microcoleaceae; genus Microcoleus; species Microcoleus sp. Z1_B2. The sequence goes on along the minus strand of NZ_JAUBOQ010000016.1, from coordinate 45,112 downwards.
GTCTCTGGAATTAACACAGCATCGACTTTTCTGTCGGCTAACTGTTTGTATCCAGTGGTGTAACCTTCTAAAGCGCGCCCCCAACCCGCTGAGTCAAACTTAATCTCGTTAGGAATATTGCCTTGAATAATGCCAATTTTTAATGATGTTCCCGCCTCTTGAATTAAAGGCCGATTGTACAAACTCCAGCCTGCAATATGCAAAACTAAAAATAAACCCGCAGGCAAAATATAAGCAACCGACTTCTTCCCTCGGACTTCTCCCTTCTTACCTCGGACTCTCTCCTGCTTCCATCCATCCGTTACATCCGTTACATCCGTTACGTCCGTTGCCGAACTTCCTTCTTCCTTCTTCCTTCTTCCTTCAATAAAAGCTTCTGCGATTAAGCCATTTACTGCTACAATAGCCGCTGTTACTGCGCTGGGCCCGGAGAGTTGACCGAGGTGCAATATTGCTAAATTGTGCGGGCTTTGCGTGTAAGATAGTGATGTCCACCACAGCGAACCTGTACTCCAAATACTTTCTAAGGCACACCACAAAGCTGTGCCAATTAAAACGCGAGTTAATGCTGAAAATTTAGAGCTACCCCCCCCAGCCCCCCCTTGTAAAGGGGGGGAGTTAGGAATAGGATTTTTGCTGGGTAAAGTGAGGGAGTTGAGAATTACAAATAGCCACGCCCAAACGGCGACTAAGGCTGCTCCCCAGAGGGTGATGAATGCCCAGCAAAAAAGTGCGATCGCCAAACTCGGCCACCAAGGAACTCCCAACCAAGTCATCGGGTGAATTCCCATAATCCAAGATAAAGCTAATCCGTGATAGCCAATTCCCCAGAGTGAAGGAAGAAGGAAGTTCGGCAACGGATTCTGTAACGGATGTAACGGATGGATTTTGAGGAAAGAAGGAAGAAAGAGAAATTTTTGTTTTTGTTGTTCTATTTTTGGCTTTTGATAACTGACAACCAAAACCCACAGCGGAGCTAATGCTACCCAAGCCAATAGCCAAGCATTTACTGGTGCGGTTGTCAATGCCATCAAAATGCCGCTGAAAAGTGGGATCGCCCAGGCTAATGTTTTTGATTTATGAACCACGAGTTTTTCAAATTTGTGCCTGTTAAATATCGCCACTTTGATGCTTGCCAAAAATAATAATTCTTAATCAATATATCAGATCGATCGGGAAGAAGGGAGTTTGGCAACGAGCAGTGTACGGAATTTAACGGATTTAATGAATTTAACTCACATTTTGCACCCTTCTCAAGAACAGGCTTTTCGGCCTGTTCCACAAAGAGTTAGTTTTCTTGTGGAACAGGCCGAAAAGCCTGTTCCTAAACAATTAATTGAGAATGGTGCAACATCTCAGATTTAACGGATTTAACCGAAAAAAATCTCTCAAATTCTACTTGCTCAAACAAAAAGCGCCCCTATTTCTAGGAGCGCTTTTTGTTAAATCAAAAGCTAAATTTAGCCGTTGATGGAAGGAGCAACCATTGCTACTGGGGTGACTTCACCGGCGGCCAAGTCGAGGGGGAAGTTGTGAGCGTTGCGCTCGTGCATTACTTCCATGCCCAAGTTAGCGCGGTTGATGACATCAGCCCAAGTGTTGATGACGCGACCTTGCGAGTCGATAATCGATTGGTTGAAGTTGAAACCGTTGAGGTTAAACGCCATCGTGGAAATACCCAAAGCGGTAAACCAGATGCCGACAACAGGCCATGCACCTAACAAGAAGTGCAAAGAACGGCTGTTGTTAAAGCTCGCGTATTGGAAAATCAAACGACCGAAGTAGCCGTGGGCTGCAACGATGTTGTAGGTTTCTTCTTCTTGACCGAATTTGTAACCGTAGTTCAAAGATTCAGTTTCGGTTGTTTCGCGAACCAAGCTAGAGGTAACAAGAGAACCGTGCATGGCGGAGAACAGAGCACCGCCGAAGACACCAGCTACTCCCAACATATGGAAGGGGTGCATCAGGATGTTGTGCTCGGCTTGGAACACGATCATGAAGTTGAAGGTGCCGGAGATACCCAAGGGCATACCGTCAGAAAAGCTGCCTTGTCCGATCGGGTAAATCAAGAATACTGCGGTGGCTGCTGCAACAGGTGCAGAGTAAGCGACGCAGATCCAAGGACGCATACCTAAGCGGTAGGACAGTTCCCATTCACGACCCATGTAGCAGAAAATGCCAATCAGGAAGTGAAATACTACCAATTGGTAGGGGCCGCCGTTGTACAACCATTCGTCTAAGGAAGCTGCTTCCCAGATGGGATAGAAGTGAAGCCCGATCGCATTCGATGAAGGCACAACAGCACCAGTAATGATGTTGTTGCCGTACATCAAGGAACCAGCTACTGGTTCGCGGATGCCGTCGATGTCCACTGGAGGAGCAGCGATGAAGGCGATGATGTAGCAGATGGTGGCACTCAGCAAGGTGGGAATCATCAAGACGCCGAACCAACCGATGTAAATCCGGTTTTCAGTGCTTGTGACCCATTCACAAAAGCGTTCCCAAACGTTGCCGCTTTCGCGACGCTGTACGGTTGTTGTCATTTGGTTTATGATGGCTTAATTGAATTTTCAAAGTTCGTTGTGGGGATGCCCCACGCTTATATTAGTAACACCATTCCCTAAAGTTTGCCAAGGGATTTCTGCTGACAATTTCAACATTTTACAAACTTTTACAAAAACTGGATTCTTGGTAAATATTTGTAGTTTTTTACAAAGCAATATTACCCACATAACAGGTAAAATATAGCGGCCTGAAGAACTGAATTTATTAGCTGTAGATGGGTTCAGCAGTTTTAGCAAATTATTTTTGTTCAGGTCGATTCTCTTTCTGTTTAAATATCTCTTAATTACGTCTGGGATAGAGAATTTTTAATATTTATTCACATATACCCTGTGGATTCTGCGAGGGAAAATTTTTATCTGGAGAATAGTGAAAACCGGGTTTCTAGTGCGGGCTGCATTCTCAATAATCTCCAATCAACCGGGTTTATTGACGAAAAAAGAAACCCGGTTTCTGAGGCGCTTGGCAATAGAAATCAACCGGGTTTCTGAGGATGAGTCCGCAAGTTCGGCGTAAAAATTAGGATTTAGCCTGGGGGCCAGTTCATCTGCCGACCGCCGAGAATGTGAAGGTGCAGGTGGTCTACAGTTTGGCCGCCGTCGCTGCCGCTATTAATGACGACGCGATAGCCGTTGCTAAGTCCGAGTTGTTCTGCTACGTGCTTGACAGTCAGCAGCAGGTGTCCCATGAGAGCATGATCTTCCGACTCGGCATCGGCTAATTTGGCAATAGGCTGTTTGGGAATGACGAGGATGTGGACGGGTGCTTGCGGATTGATATCTCTGAAGGCGAGGGCCAAGTCGTCCTCATAAACGATGTCTGCGGGAATCTCTTTGCGGATGATTTTGCTGAAAAGCGTTTCTTGAGTTGTCATCAAAAGTCCTTGGGTCTGAAACCCCGTCCTTACAGGACGGCTTTACGTTGTAATTGAATCCCCTTGCGGGGTAGGGGGGTATGGTTGCCCCCCCGTGAGGATATGGTTGTCCTCAATCTCCCATTTCTGGGGTAAAGTTAGCTTCGCCAATGTTTAGTGAGCTTGTTAGGCTAGCAGCACTGTTCCTGTTACCTGAGAACTGTTTAACCACTAGCGACAGAGCAAGGGACTAGCTTCGTATCCCAGGGTGTCGTGACTCAAAAAACGTAGTCAGTTAAGACTTAGGCTGGTCAGAATGGCTTGTTAGATTTCTCTTTCAAGCCTCATGCCGTCAGGGCTGAGGTTCCTGACGGGTGTTAACGAAGGAAGAAGGAAGAGGGAAGAAGGCCCAAGTGGGAAGTGGGAAGAGGGAAGGCCCAAGTGGGAAGGGAGAAGGGTTCGAGGGAAGAGGGAAGACCCAGCAGGATAGAAGGAAGAGGAGAAAAAGAAGAGGCAAGGAAAAGTTTTTCTTGCCTCTCCCGATATTCATTAGTCATTGTTAATCATAATAGATGATGAATCAAGGACAGGCAAATTAAGGATAAAGAAAAATGCTTGCTAGGGTTTGGAGTGCATCGATCGTTGGAATTGACGCGGTAAAGGTGGGTGTTGAGGCTGATGTGTCAGGGGGGCTACCGAAAATCGTCGTTGTGGGGTTGCCCGATTCTGCGGTGCAAGAAGCTAAAGAAAGGGTTAAGGCTACGCTGAAAAATTCGGGATATGCTTTTCCGATGCGGAGTATTGTGATTAATTTGACTCCGGCGGATTTGCGGAAGGAGGGGCCGAGTTTTGATTTGCCGATCGCCATTGGCATTTTAGCAGCATCAGAACAAGTCAGCGGTCAACTTTTAGGAGATTATTTGTTTTTAGGGGAACTTTCTTTAGATGGGAGTTTACGGCCTGTGGCTGGGGTTTTGCCGATCGCCGCTGCTGCTCAAAAAATGGGTATTTCAGGATTAGTTGTACCGGCTGGTAACGCGCAGGAAGCGGCTTTGGTGCACGGAATATCTGTTTATGGTTTTGAGAATATTTTTGCAGTTACTGATTTTTTGAACAATCCTGAAGTTTATTCGCCTGTCGAAGTAAACGGTCGAGAAGAGTTAGCTAAAACGCGGTTTTCGGGTTTAGATTTAAAGGATGTAAAGGGGCAAATTCACGCGCGGCGGGCTTTGGAAATTGCGGCGGCGGGGGGACACAATTTAATTTTTGTGGGGCCGCCAGGGAGCGGTAAGACGATGTTGGCGAGGCGTTTGCCTGGTATTTTGCCGCCGCTGACTTTTGATGAAGCTTTGGATGTAACTCAGATTCATTCGGTGGCTGGGTTGTTGAAGGATAAGGGAAGCTTGGTGGGCGATCGGCCTTTTCGCAGTCCTCACCATTCAGCATCGGGGCCTTCTTTGGTAGGTGGCGGCAGTTTTCCGCGTCCGGGTGAAATTTCTTTAGCACATCGCGGCATTCTTTTTTTGGATGAATTAACTGAGTTTAAAAGAGATGTTTTGGAGTTTTTGCGACAACCGCTGGAAGATGGTTATGTGACGATTTCTCGAACTAGACAATCCGTGATGTTTCCGGCTCAATTCACTTTAGTTGCGAGTACAAATCCTTGCGCTTGCGGTTATTACGGGGATTCGATTCAACAGTGTACTTGTTCGCCGCAAAAGAGGGAGCAATATTGGGCAAAACTTTCGGGGCCTTTGATGGATCGGATTGATTTGCAAGTGGCCGTAAATCGTTTGAAACCCGAAGAAATTACGCGACAGCCGACGGGGGAGGAGTCGGAACCGGTGCGGGTGAGAGTACAGCGGGCGCGAGAGCTCGCAACTCGCCGTTTTCAGTCGGAATCTAGTTTGCGCTGTAATGCGGAAATGCAAAGCAGTCACATTAACAGATGGTGTCAGTTGGATGATGCTTCTCGGAATTTATTGGAGATGGCGATTCGGAAGTTGGGGCTTTCGGCGAGGGCTAGCGATCGCATTTTGAAGGTTGCTAGAACTATTGCTGATTTGTCGGGGGATGAAAGCTTGAAAACGAATCATGTGGCGGAGGCGGTGCAGTATCGGACGATCGATCGAATGCAGTAAGTCAATCGATTTTAGATTTTAGATTTTAGATTTTAGATTTTAGAGGCGACCCCACGGATAAATGCTCTTTCTGGAGGATTTTCGATTTTCGATTTGGGATTGATTCCACGGATAAATCACGTGGCGGGTACCACATGAAGAAATTCGCTTGTCAGCAGCGGCTCAAAAGACACAATCCCCCGATCCCCGACTTCTTAAAGAAGTTGGGTATTTAACAGTTGATTCGGCGATTTAAATTGCTTCTAAACATACGAAGTCGCAGCAGAGGGGGACGAAGGGATTGAGGGGGTATTGAAGCTCGATTGATGTTGTCCCATTATTTAATTGAGCCACTGAAACGCCCCGATGTTCCCATGTTTATTGTCTGATTTTGTGCTGCATGGTGCCAGTATCACTTGTGACCGAAAGCATCCAGGATACCCGCCACGTGATTCATCCGTGGAGAAATCAAAAACGTGTATCCGATAAGCAAGCCCCCGAATTTATCTCGCGCAAGTCAATGCTTCAATCTAAAATCTAAAATCTAAAATCTAAAATCGATTGACAGTTGCGTAAGTTCTGTTAGTGTTAGATTGGGGGAGGTCACAGCAAACCAAGGCAGCAGTTAAAGTGGCGAGCGAGGAAGCTTTAGACCAACTGCCCGAAAGCTAATCAACTGAAGTTTATCAGCACGTCTAGGAATCTTATTCTGAGGCCACACGCAGTATTTAGACCACCGCAGCTTGAAGCTGGTGTCAATGCCACCCACCCACAGCTTTTGTCAAAAATCCCTCATAATTTCCTCAAAAATTCATCAAGTTTTTACCCACTTTTTGTCATTTTTACTGTAATTTATGATACCGATCGCCCAAGTTGCCCGAATCTCCACAACGGCAGAATTTTTAATACTTAATTTCTCTCCCTCGCTCTCCCTCGCTCTCCCTCGCTCTTCCTCGCTCTTCCTCTTTCCCTCGCCCCCTCTCCCTGTTTCACCCTAAAATTTGAAATTTTTGAGTGACGAATTATGGCACGATCGCAGCGCGTTTTGATACCATGCAATCAAGCGCAAGACAATCAGGGAATGCACTGGAGGTGTGTAAATGGAGCTTTTGGCAGAACAAAAACGGTGCTTGGATTGCTTGGTAAGCTCGATCGAGCAATTGGGAGGTCAAGTAGACATTCCCAAGCTGGAGCAGATAGCTGAGCTAATTATTCAAACGATGAGAGGGCCTTGGCGCTACTTTCACACGTCGGAACACATTTTTGAGGTCGGGGGGTCAGTCGATCCGATCGAGGTGCTGGCTGCCCTGTTTCACGACCTCGTGTACGTGCAAGTCGATCAGGGGGTTAGTTTCAATATTAGCAGCGCCCTTTGTCCTTTTGTCAAAGAAGTGCGATCGCAGTTAGTTATTAGAGATGAAACCGAACTGCCCGACGATGCCATGTATCACCTAGTGGCCTCAGTATTTGGGTTTATTCCCGGCAAGACTCTCTCTCCGTTTGGCGGCCAAAACGAATTTTTGAGTGCCGTTATTGCTGCCAAATCTTTGGAGCCTTTTTTGCCAGCTAGTACGATCGCCGAAATCGCCGCTTGCATCGAAGCTACTATCCCTTTTCGCCCCGTTTCGCCCAGCGGTTTGAGTGCGATCGAACTTTTGTACCAGCGTTTAGCAAGTGCAAATCGCGATTTTAACTTGGGATGGAGCGATGCCCAAACCTTAGAAATTGTCAAGCGTGCAGTCAGGTTAGCAAATAGAGATGTCGAGAATTTTGCATCTCCAAATTCCTCTAATTTCTTAGACAATACCTGGAATTTGATGCCAGAAACCAACCACGAATTGACCAATGTTAATTCCTATACTGTTGCCGGATATCGCAGGTCTCTGCAAAAAATGGAAGGATTTTTGAACTTCCTCAAACCCGAGCTGGTTTTCCAGCAGTTTATGCAAGAGCCGGACGATGCAACCTACGCTAACCTGATTGCCCGAACTCGCAAAAATATCGAAGTTGCTAAACTTTATCTGGGTATCAAGCTAATTACCATCGCCATTTTAGAAGCTCTTTCCTACCGCTTGGGGCGCGATATTCCGCTTTCTACTATGATGGGAGAATTGCGCGCACCCGGATTTAAGACCTCAGTTTTGGAGGATTACTTGCCCAACAAACAGATTGCCTACCCATTAGAAACTCAGTTGGAAAAAGAGGTTTTAAATTTGTTAGCAATAGGACGAAATCAAGAATCTCCCTATGATATTAAAAACTCTCCCGTAGCTACGTTTATTATCAAATCTATCGGTTTTGCTGAAACTGAAAACTTTTTGAAGAAAGCTCAAGAGTTTTTTGCCGGTCATATTTCCTCGGAAGAGTTTCTCTCTTACTGTTCTCCCGATGTCATCGAGACCATCTCCTCCGGGGTGATGAAACTATTTGACAGCAGAAAGACGGCTTTAGGGAAAGTTAAATTAGTTCACCAAACAGTTTCTTAGGATAGATTGGCAAAATCTTAAAACGTTTTCCATCGCAGAAACCTGGTTTTTTGAGTTCAGCCACAATGTGCGGTTAGTCTGAGATGTTGCATTATTCTCGCTTAACAGGCTTTCGAGCCTGTTCCACAACAAGTGCATTTTCTTGTGGGGAGTAGGGGTTGGGCAGGATATCCCGCCTATAGCAGGCTTATTGATAATGGTGCAAGATTTCACTTTAAACCCTAAAAAAAGTCCTCTTTAACTAATATGTTGCACCATTATCAATAAGCCTTTTATGAACAGGCTTTTCGGCCTGTTCCACAAGAAAATTTATATTTTGTGGAACAGGCCGAAAAGCCTGTTAAGCGAGAATGGTGCCAGATATCAGCTTTAAAGGACTTTAGCTATGAGTCTGGGGTTTGAACCCGTAGCGGACTAATTCGACATCAAACTTTTATTGTGGTGAACCAGTCGCACCCTCTGCGCCGGAGTTGCTATTAGGTACAGCCGTATCCGTAGGATTAGAATCGCTCTGGCTTTCCGTATTAGTTTGGCCACTGGTACCTGCTCCAGAAGCACCATCATCTTGAGTTGGAGATGGAGTAGCTGAACTCTCAGGTGCTGGAGTTGTTGGAGTGGAATCTGGCTCATTCTGCGGAGTCGGAACCGTAGTATTGGTATTATTTGACGGCGAAGATGGAGACGGCGCTGCTTCCTGAGCGGGTGCATCTTGCTGCTGTGAATTTGGAATTGTAATATTGATATTGGGAGCCGGACTTGCTTGAGGAGCCGGAGTTGCGTTTTGAGCTGGACTTGGTTGAGGATCAGGCGTAGGGTTTTGAGCTGGAGATGGTTGAACCGGAACCGGAACAATCTTTTGAATGATCGTTTTTTCTCTCTCTATAGTCCGAGTCGGAGCTGGTGTTGCTGAAGGCTGATTCGCTTTCGGTACAACAATCACAGGAGCAGAAGCCGGAGTAGGAGCCTCCTCACTCCGATTGAAGTAATATACACTGCCCAGAACTAAGCCTGCCAAAGAAGCAAGAAGAATTCCTAACAGTAACCCGCGACCAGCATTCTCATTATCGCGGACTTCTTGGACTCCAACTTGGCGGTGATTTTCCGCCATTTGACCCTGTACATAACCTTGGTGATGAGCTGCTTCTTTAGAAGCCTTCCCCGTTGTACTCGGAACACTTGTAGTGGTTCGCGTTGTACTGACGTGACCGTTAGTTGCATCGGTGTGAACTTCTTGATGAATTTCACGGCTAGAGCTATTTTCTTCGTTAGGTTTCATAATTATCTTCGCCACAACTATTCAAAAAATATTGTCTGTAGGAGATGCCCTGGTTTGAAAACTTGAGCTAAGCTGTTGAGCATTTAAATCACTTATTTCGATTTACCGTCAAGATTCAGGTGTAAGCGTTGGGTGTTTGGCTCATGAGTTTAATTGCTTAACAGCTTTTAGCTTAGGGAGTTTAGAGAACTTTTGGTTTTTCCTTCATTTGTATCCAATGTAACTCGTTAAGGTATTAACCAGGCTCTACCCTCAGAGTGATTCCCAAGTCCCCAAAGGCATAGAATTAGCCGTACTTCAACAAAGAATATCGGCTAAATGAGTGATTTATAATGCTTGCGGTGCAAGCATATAGCAATCCTTGCAGGAGTCGTGATTTTTTACGACTCCTGCAAGGATTGCTATAGTAGTTGTAGGTTGGGTTGAGGAACGAAACCCAACTTGTTACTTTCACAGAGAGTTGGGTTTTGCTTAGCTCAACGCAACCTAGGAATAAGTACATAAATGACCGATCGCACTAAAGACAATTACCCACCGATTTGAGACATGGTGCGACTGTAATTTCCTTGAGTAGTTCCCGAATCCCGCTGTTTGAAATTAATTTCCGGTTTCATCTCTAATATGTGCCGCACTCGATCGCGCAATTCAACCGTAGACACCCCATTCCGCAAAGCAGTTTTCAAGTCAATTTGCCCGGTTTCGTTCAGCAGACAAGGCCGCAGCCACCCGTCAGCAGACAAACGCATCCGGTTGCAGCGATCGCAAAAACACTCGGACATTTGGCTGATAAATCCTAAAGTGCCCTTCGCCCCCGGAATTTGAAACACATCCGCCGGCCCATTTCCGCGAACACCCGACTCCGCTAACCCGTATTTGTCGCTAATTCGTTGCCGCAATTCGGCTGAGGCTACCCAACCCTTATCGCCAAATAAATCCCCATTGCCGATCGGCATAAACTCAATAAAACGAACGTGCCAATTCCGGTTAATAGTTAACGCCGCTAAATCCAATATTTCGCCGTCATTCACACCGGGAATTACCACAACATTCAGTTTCAGCGGGTCAAATCCTGCGTGATAAGCCGCTTGAATTCCCTCCCAAACCTGCGTCCATCGCGATCGTCCCCGACTGCCAATTATCTTATCAAAAGTCTCCGGTTCCAGCGAATCCAAACTAATATTAATCCGGCGCAAACCAGCATCGTAGAGATTTTGGGCCATTCCCGCCAGCAAAAAGCCATTAGTTGTCATTGACAAATCTCGCGTTTCCGGCAAAGATGCGATCGACCTTACCAAATCCACCACCCCAGGGCGCAGCAGCGGTTCCCCACCCGTCAACCGAAACTTGGTAAATCCCACGGGTATAAAAACTTCCCGCAGCAGAGTTAGCAATTCCGAGTGAGTTAACAACTGCTGCTGCAATACATAGTCCAACTCACTACCTTCCGGCATACAGTAGAGACAGCGGAAGTTGCAGCGGTCTATCAAGCTAATCCGAAGGTAGTCTACGGTATCCATGTCAATAGTTTGTAATATTATTTAATTATAAATGCTGACTCGATTTTCTGCAATTATTGATAGAAAGCAAAAAACCTGCATAGATTTCTCTCTCTTCTCTTACTCTGCGCTCTCTGCGCCCTCTGCGGTTAATAAAAAAAAATCTCATTCACAAATTTGTATATTTATGTTCTTTGAATTTGAAGCCGATTTTGTAGAAGCCCTGCGGTGCATCCCGATGCAAGTACGTCTCAAGTTAGATACTTGTGGCATTAAATTAAAGTTGCAGGATTGGAATCATTTTAACCAAGCAGAACGTCAAATGCTTGTAGAGAAACCTTGCTTGACAGAAGCAGAAATTATCGATTACCGAGAACAGCTAAACCAAGTATTAATTCAACAGACAGGCAAACCGGGAACAGATTTGACCGTTGATGAAAATCCCCCGTGGATGGATGCTGCAACTGTACCGGAGTCTGTTTCTGCAAAAGCGCAAGAGTTCGGCGTCACAATAACTTTGGCACAGTGGGCGAGTTTGCAGCCGCTACAGCGATTTGCTTTGATTAAGCTTAGTCGATCGAGCCACGAGAATAAAAACTTTCTCCCCGCTGTTCGAGAGTTTCAACTTATTGAATAAGTATATGGTAAAAAGTTTGTAGCCAGCACGAGCAATCGCTCAATGTAGGTTGTTGGTTGGCAGCGATTTCTTTACCATATCGCCTCATTTTCAGCGAGAATATAACTTTTAAGTAGCATTTACTTTCAAGACACCATGTCTAACAATCCTCAGTTTTTTGATCCACTGCCCTACTGGGCTTTCAACAATCCATCAGCAGGAAGTGCCATCAGCCCATTTAGCCCAGTTAGGTTCACTTACTTTCATTTAGAAGACTTTGAAGACGGCGCTTTAAATACACCGGGTGTTACTGTTTCTGAGTTTGCCACAACAAATATCACAATAGGGTTCAGCGACTCGGTGGACGGCGATGACGGAGTTATTGATGGTCAGGGCAGAGGAAACAGCAGCAGCTTATTCTCGAATTTGAGGACTAGCAGCTTTACCTTCAACTTTTCTGCTAATGCACTTGGGGGTCAATTACCAACCCATGCTGGAATTGTCTGGACGGATATTGGCAGGAATGGTGGCGGCACACCCCTGTCTGGCGACCTGCTAAATAACACGTTATTTGAGGCGTTTGGGCCATCGGGAGAATCTCTGGGGGTTATCGGTCCCTTTTCGCTGGGTGATGAGAGTATTTCGCGTACAACCTCAGAAGATAGATTCTTTGGAGTCGTCAATCAAAACGGGATCTCATCAATTCGATTGTCGATGCCCGGTAAAAATAACTGGGAAGTCGATCATCTTCAATATGGTTTCACACCTGGAACCATTTCTCCTTCCCCCTTGGGCCCCAATGACCTCTTCTTCAACCTCTCCACCAATGCCGATAACTTTACCATCGATCCAGCTCTAGTCGGCAATCTATTGGTTCAAGGTTTAGATGGTAACGACTTGATCCAAGGGTCGCCATCGGTCGATCGGGTAAATGGCAATGCCGGCAACGATACTATACTAGGAGGCGACGGCAACGATACGCTCTGGGGCGGTCGCGATAACGATCGCATCGATGGCAACGCCGGCAATGACACGATCGCTGGAAACCTCGGAAATGATACGCTCTCTGGCGGTGCGGGTGACGACCTCCTACGTGGCGGACAAAACAACGATGTGCTCAATGGAGGAGAGGGTAACGACCAATTGGTAGGTGACTTAGGTAGAGATATTCTGACAGGTGAAGCTGGAAACGATCTGTTTGTACTGCGGGTGAATGCAGCCGCCTCCAATGTATCTGAAGCCGATGTTATTGCGGATTTTACGGCGGGTCAAGATGCGATCGCCCTCACCAACGGACTTGCATTTGCAGGAATTGCCTTAGATGCTTCGGGTAGCAATACAGCGATTCGGATTGTTGCTACCGGACAAATTTTAGGGGTTGTTACCGGAGTCCAACCTGCTGCTCTAAGCGCAGCCAATTTTACCACGTTGAATGGGGACTTTTAACTGTTATCAGTTATAGCAATCCTCAAGCTGAATGCGGTGAAGTAGTTTTCTGAAGACGACTGCAAGAAGACTAAAAATTATAGGATTTCAGTCGGTTTTTAACCGACTTGTGCTATGAGACAGGGAATTAATTCCCTGTCGGTCTTCTGGACAATCCGACAGCCCGACAATCCGACAATCCGACAGCCCGACAGTCCGACAGTCCGACAGCGGGTTGCAAACCCCTGTCTCATAGTGAAAGTCGTCGGTCGCCGACTCAAAATGATGATGCGTTCAGTCGGTTCTGCCTCGTAACGCAGATAGGCGAGAAGAGCCTCCAATTTACCCTTCGCCACGCGAGGCAGAGCAAGAGTGACATCGGTTCCCAGGCTCTTCCTAGAAACCAGTAAAGTAAAAAATATGATTAATTTTATTTTAAGTATTGTTACCGCAGCGTGGTATTATTTTTCTGAGTTTGCAAAGCACTCGCCTGCTACCTGCATTAGTTTCTGAGCTTCGTGAACACGCAAAACACACCCACCGAACCCACACCAGCAACCGAGGATATTCCTCAAGCTGGCACAGTCTCAACAGTCTCGACAGTCTCGTCCGAGACAACGAATCCCATGCAAGACTTTTATCGCCTCCAACAAGAGTTGTTGGCGTACACCCTTGCGTTTACGGCGATTATTTTTATCTCCGTTTGGATTTTTTACTCGCTCAATATTGCCCTGAATTATTTGCTTGGGGCGAGCACAGGTGTGGTTTACTTAAAGATGTTGGCTAGAGACGTTGAACGAATCGGCAGCCAAAATCAACGCATCAGCAAGACAAGGCTCGGTGTGTTTTTAGCGGTGATGATAGTAGGAACACAGTGGAATCAGCTACAGATTTTACCGATATTTTTGGGATTTCTGACTTACAAAGCTGCGCTGATGGTTTACGTGATCCGAAGTGCATTAGCACTAGACTACAGGTAAGTCAGGCAATTCGAGCAAAACTCAACTCATCGATTTGTATGGGGAAGCCCGTTGAATGGCAATGCTTGACGTTCTAAACACCTTTAATCGTTTCCCCCTCGCCGAATTGGAAGTTGGCCAGCAGTTGTACTGGCAACTGGGCAATCTGAAAGTGCACGGGCAGGTTTTTCTAACCTCGTGGTTTGTAATTGCTGTTTTAGTCGTAGTTTCGATTTTAGGAACCAGCAAAATCCAGCGAATTCCCAGCGGAATGCAAAATTTTATGGAGTATGCGCTGGAATTTATTCGGGACTTGGCTAAAAACCAAATTGGGGAAAAAGAATATCGCCCTTGGGTACCGTTTATTGGTACATTATTTCTGTTCATCTTTGTGTCAAACTGGTCTGGCGCTCTAATTCCTTGGAAGCTGATTAAGCTGCCATCAGGGGAATTGGGAGCTCCTACCGCTGACATCAACACGACGGTAGCATTTGCACTGCTGACTTCTCTAGCATATTTTTATGCAGGTCTCAGCAAAAGCGGCTTGGGGTATTTCGCCCACTATGTTGAACCGGTGCCTTTTATGTTGCCGTTCAAAATCATAGAAGATTTCACTAAGCCTCTGTCCCTGAGTTTCCGTTTGTTTGGCAACATTCTTGCGGACGAATTGGTGGTCGGAGTGCTAGTGTTGCTAGTGCCTTTATTTGTTCCTCTGCCAGTGATGGTTTTGGGACTATTTACGAGTGCAATTCAAGCTTTGATTTTTGCTACCTTAGCCGCCGCCTACATTGGTGAAGCTCTAGAAGGCGGTCACGGCGAAGAACACCACGATTAACTAACGATAAACGGCGAAGCATGAGGGAGGAAAAAATAAATTTCTGAACTTAAACTTTCGGCCGTAAAATCGGACAATTCTCTAGACTTTCTGTTCTCAATTTTGTACTTTAGATAAGGAAAATCATCATGAACCCAACAGTTGCTGCCGCTTCCGTAATTGCCGCCGCTTTGGCAGTAGGTTTAGCTGCAATCGGCCCTGGCATCGGTCAAGGTAATGCAGCAGGTCAGGCTGTAGAAGGTATTGCCCGTCAGCCGGAAGCAGAAGGTAAAATTCGCGGCACCTTGCTGTTGAGTTTGGCGTTCATGGAAGCGCTCACAATTTACGGTTTGGTCGTAGCCCTAGTGCTGCTGTTTGCCAACCCCTTCGCATAATAATTGGAAATTTTAGATTTGAGGTTTTGGCGATTCTAATCCAAAATCTCAAGTCTAAAATCGATTAAGCGAATTAGATGGAAGCCGTCAAAAAATCATGATGCACTGGACAGTATTACTAGCAGTTGAAGAAGCGGCTAAGGAAGGGGGACTGTTTGATATAGATGCTACGCTGCCTCTGATGGCGGTGCAGTTTTTAATTCTAGTCGCAGTCTTGAATGTAATTTTTTACAAGCCGCTCAGCAAGTCAATTGACGATCGCGCCGATTACATTCGCAACACTCAAGTCTCCGCCAAAGAACGCTTGGCAAAAGCTCAGCAACTAGCGCAGCAGTACGAGCAAAAACTGGGAGAAACTCGCAAACAGTCTCAATCAGTAATTGCTGCTGCTCAAGCTGATGCCCAAAAAATTGGGGCAGCAAAAGTAGCTGAGGCTCAACAAGAAGCTCAAGTCGCGCGAGAAAAAGCTGGGCAAGAAATAGAGCAGCAAAAGCAAGAAGCAATGCGCTCACTAGAACAACAAGTAGACGCGCTCAGCGGCCAAATTCTCGAAAAGCTATTAGGGCAGTCGTTGGCCAAATAGCGAGACCGAAGAGTTTTAGATTTTTGATGGAATCTCAAATCTAAAATCGCTTCACCCAATCTGCACGCGCAATTATGGAAGAGTATCATGGGGACTGTTTTATTGCTAGCCACAGAAGCTAGCGGCGAAGGTGGTTTCGGTTTAAATTTCGATATTTTAGAAACCAACCTGATTAACCTGGTCATTATTATTGCAGTGCTGTTTTATTTCGGGCGCGGATTTGTAGGTAAAATCCTGACAGAGAGGCGTTCGGCTATCCAAGAGGCGATTCAAGATGCAGAAAAACGCCAAAAAGATGCAGCAGCAGCTCTAGCAGAGCAACAGCAAAAACTGACTCAAGCGCAAGCAGAAGCCGAACGAATTCGTGCCGCTGCTGAAGAAACTGCCAAGAAAGCAAAAGAAGCAATTCTAGCTCAGGCAGCGCAAGACGTTGAACGAATGAGAGCAACAGCAGGTCAAGAGTTGGAAGCGGAGCGGGAAAGAGCGATCGCCCAACTGCGATCGGCTGTTGTATCTCTGGCATTAGCAAAGGTGGAAAGCCAGCTAAAAACTAGCTTAGACGACAGCGCTCAACACCAATTAATCGATCGCAGCATTGCGTTACTGGGAGGCTAAAACGTGAGTACAGTCAGCACAGAAGTCTTACAGCCTTACGCATCTGCCTTGATGTCACTGGCTCAGTCCAACAATCTCTCAGAGAAGTTCGGCGAAGATATTCGTTCCTTGCTGAGCCTGCTAGAAGGTTCGGAAGATTTGCGTCAATTTTTAGCCAATCCGCTGATAAAACCGGATGCTAAAAAAGCCGTAATTGGGCAAATAGCGGGTGAAGAAATGAGCCCCTTGATGCACAGCTTTCTGAAGCTATTAGTAGACAAAGGAAGAATTCTTTTTTTAGAAGGGATTGGCAAACAATACTTGGCAAGGCTCCGAGAACTAAACCAAACAGTATTGGCTGAAGTTACATCGGCAGTCCCGCTTTCAGACGCTCAACAGCAGACTGTTCGCGAGAAAGTGCAGGCGATGACCAGCGCTAGAAGCGTAGAAATTGAAACCAAAATAGACGCAGATTTAATCGGCGGTGTGGTAATCAAAGTAGGCTCTCAAGTAATTGATGCCAGCCTGCGGGGACAATTGCGCCGTCTAGGAATTCGCTTGAATTCCTGAGAGTTAATAGCTGATGACTATTAGCTAATTTAATTAGCAGTTAACGGTTGGTAGTTTTGAACAACTGATAACTGACAACTGACAACAAACAACTGACAAAAAACAACTGACATGGCAGCAATCAGACCTGACGAAATTAGCAGCATTATTCGCCAGCAAATTGAACAGTACGACCAAGACGTAAAAGTCTCTAACGTCGGTACTGTTCTGCAAGTAGGCGACGGCATTGCTCGGATTTATGGCTTGGATAAAGCTATGTCTGGGGAATTGCTAGAATTTGCCGACGGCACCGTGGGCATTGCACTGAACCTCGAACAAGATAACGTGGGTGCAGTGTTGATGGGCCAAGGCCTCGGCATTCAAGAAGGTTCGGCAGTTACTGCTACTGGCAGAATTGCTGAAGTCCCCGTGGGTGAAGCAATGTTGGGACGGGTAGTTGATGCTTTGGCCCGTCCGATTGACGGCAAAGGAGAAATTAAAACTACTGAATCTCGCTTGATTGAATCTCCGGCACCGGGGATTGTTTCTCGCCGTTCTGTTTACGAACCCATGCAAACAGGAATTACCGCTATTGATGCGATGATTCCGGTGGGAAGAGGACAGCGGGAACTGATTATCGGTGACAGACAAACCGGTAAAACTGCGATCGCGATCGACACAATCATCAACCAAAAATCGGAAAACGTGATCTGCGTTTACGTGGCGATCGGTCAAAAAGCTTCTACAGTAGCTAACATCGTCAACGTCCTGCAAGAAAAGGGCGCGATGGACTACACGATCGTAGTAGCAGCCAACGCTAGCGACCCCGCAACCCTGCAATACTTGGCTCCCTACACAGGTGCTAGCTTAGCCGAGTATTTCATGTACAAAGGCAAGCACACTTTGGTCATTTACGATGACCTTTCCAAACAAGCACAAGCTTACCGCCAAATGTCCTTGTTGCTGCGCCGTCCTCCCGGTCGCGAAGCTTATCCCGGAGACGTGTTTTACCTGCACTCTCGCTTGCTAGAACGCGCTGCTAAATTGAGCGACGATTTGGGCGAAGGCAGCATGACTGCTTTGCCAATTATCGAAACCCAAGCTGGTGACGTTTCTGCTTACATTCCGACGAACGTAATTTCGATTACAGACGGTCAAATCTTCCTTTCTTCTGACTTGTTTAACGCTGGTTTGCGTCCTGCAGTAAACCCCGGTATTTCGGTATCGCGGGTAGGTTCGGCGGCTCAAACTAAGGCTATGAAAAAAGTAGCCGGTAAGGTGAAATTGGAATTGGCACAGTTTGAAGAACTGGCAGCATTTTCTCAGTTTGCTTCTGACTTGGATAAAGCTACTCAAAATCAATTGTCGCGCGGTCAGCGCTTGCGGGAACTGTTGAAACAGCCCCAAAGTTCGCCTCTGCCGATGAACGAACAAGTTGCTGTAATCTATGCCGGTATTAACGGCTATATGGATGACATTCCTGTGGAAAAAGTCAGCAAGTTTACTGTTGGTTTGCGCGACTATTTGCGGACTAGCAAGCCGAAGTACGGCGAAATTGTTCAAGGCGGAAAGGCCTTGACTGATGAAGCTGAGAAGCTGCTGAAAGAAGGCATCACTGAATACAAGCAAAGTTTCTTGGTTTCTGCGTAATTAGTCTTTAGTCATCAGTGATTAGCGGGTGAAATTGTTAGGGACACGGCTCTTGGAGTGTCCCTAGATTAAGGACACGGCATTGCCCATTGGTGTCAACAAACACGTTAAACCCGCAGTCCGACAGGGGTTAAAACCCCTGTCTCAAAGCAAAAGTCCTCTGAAGAGGACTGAAGAAATTATTAGTCCTCTTCAGAGGACTTTCGCTATTAGACAGGGACTTCAGTCCCTGGCGGGCTTTCGGCTTAAGTTGACACGAATGGGCAGTGCCGTGTCCCTACGGTGGGTTAAAAAATGCCGTTTCTCGATCGCGCACAAGCTTAAAAATTGATGACTAGGAACTAAGAACTCAGAATAAAAGCTAAGAAAAAAGGAGAAAATTATGGCAAATCTGAAAACTATTCGCGATCGCATTAAGTCGGTCAAGAACACTAAAAAGATTACAGAAGCAATGCGCTTGGTGGCCGCTGCAAAGGTGCGCCGCGCTCAAGAACAGGTGACTGCTACTCGACCTTTTGCCGATCGACTGGCAGAGGTATTATACGGTTTGGCGGAACGCTTGCAGTTTGAAAACCTGGATTTGCCGCTGCTGAAAAAACGCGAAGTGCGATCGGTGGGACTGTTGGTAGTTTCGGGCGATCGGGGTTTGTGCGGCGGCTACAACAGCAACATCATCAGATACGCCGAAAATCGCGCTAAGGAAATCAAAGCTGAAGGCTTAGACTACAAATACGTGTTGGTAGGACGCAAAGCTACTCAGTATTTCCAGCGCCGCGAACAGCCGATCGATGCTACTTACGCTAACTTAGAACAAATTCCCACAGCACCGGAAGCGGCACAAATTGCTGACGAATTGCTTTCTTTGTTCCTGTCGGGAACTGTGGACAGAGTTGAGCTAATTTACACCAAGTTTGTGTCATTAATTAGTTCGCGTCCGGTAATTCAAACTTTGCTGCCCCTCGACCCCCAAGGTTTGGAAACTCCCGATGATGAAATCTTCCGCTTGACATCGCAAGGCGGACAGTTTCAAGTATCGCGCGAGAAGGTTGCTTCACCTACGAAGAGTTTGCCCAGGGACATGATTTTCGAGCAAGATCCGGCGCAAATTCTGGAGGCTCTTTTGCCCTTGTATTTGAACAACCAATTGCTGCGGGCTTTGCAAGAGTCTGCTGCTAGCGAGTTGGCTGCGCGGATGACGGCGATGAACAATGCTAGTGAGAATGCTAGCGATTTGATCGGTAGTTTGACGCTGACTTATAACAAGGCGCGGCAAGCGGCAATTACTCAGGAAATCCTGGAAGTTTGCGGCGGTGCTGAGGCTTTGAATGGTTAGGTTAGGGTTGACAATTTGTTGATTTTATGGTATGCGTCT
This sequence comes from Microcoleus sp. Z1_B2, assembly GCF_036700325.1. Taxonomy (NCBI): domain Bacteria; kingdom Bacillati; phylum Cyanobacteriota; class Cyanophyceae; order Oscillatoriales; family Microcoleaceae; genus Microcoleus; species Microcoleus sp. Z1_B2. The sequence goes on along the minus strand of NZ_JAUBOQ010000016.1, from coordinate 25,362 downwards.
GAGGAAACTCAGGCGCTTTTTTTAAGATAATTCGGCGGTTGAAACCGCTTTTACACAAACGAAGTCCTTCTCTAAGAGACTAAGAAGGGTATTTAAGCCAGATTTGTTATTAGACTATCTTCCCGCGTTCCTCTAACCACCGCTGAAATGACTTCTGACTTTCTCCAGAGGGTTTACCGAGAATGATATTTTTGATGCTAATGTCTTCGTCAATATCAGACCAGTGGATTCCCTCATTTCCACCAATAAATCGCCAATTATTGCGTTCGTTTGGTGTGCTGTGCAATAGCCGAGGATACCAAGCTAAAGGAACAGAAATAGTACGACCATCGGATAGATCGACTGTTAGCGCGTCGTCTGTAAGGACTACGTTTTGTGCTTGGGGAATTTCTAGTAACTCAACCATTAAAGAAGTCATTCCAACCTGCTAATAACTGCTGTTGATGTTCTTCAACAAGTTTCTGAATGCCATTGATTTCTGTACGATTGAAGCCTTTATTATTTTGAAGGCGAACTGGACTAAGCCAAAACTTAGCTTCTTCTCGATCGCGCTCAACGTGAACGTGCGGTGGTTCATCCCGATCGCCCGCATAGCAGAAGAAACGGTATGGGCCGACTCGGAGTAACGTAGGCATTCAGACTTATCGATCGCAAAATTACTTCTCTATTTTAACCGATGCACGAGCTTTCATCTCTGATATAGTCGAAGTATTGAACGCGATTGTGCGATCGTCTTTAAAAAAATGGCAAAAAAAATCTGGATTGTCTACAAAACCGAAAGCATGAGTGCTCCGGGCTGGGAAGAACGTCAGCTTATGCCGAGGGGCGGTCTCACTAATATACTTTGGGAAAATTGGACTTGGGAAGAAAACCCAGAAATTCCTCAAGTAGGGGACAAAACCCGCGATTATGAAAACCTATCTGACCCCGGTAATGGAGTCACCCACGGGAAAGATGGAGATTGGGTAGTTACTCGCGTTCAGCAGTTTTCTGCTTCCGATACTGAGGAGCGAATTGTGGTGTGTTACTGTTCTTACCAACCTGTTACATCGGATTGGGAAGCACTACAACGGGGTGAGTCTGTCAATCAGATGCTAGCAACTGTCGAACAATATTGAGTGGATAATTAGTTCGTAAAAGCGATCGACTATTCCTGCACAATCTCATACAAATCTTCGATCGACAAATCAAAAGTCCTCGCTTTCCTTGTGCAAGGCCGTCACGTCAACTGTTGCTAATCCGGGCGATCGGGCATAGGTTCTGAGGGTACTGTAGACTACGCCCGATCGCTCAGAAACCTCTTTGATCGTCGGGCCTTTCTCAGCAGCCAACTCTCGAACCCGCAATCTAATTAAACCCATCGACAGAACACTAGATTTAGTCTGGGATAAAATTTTATCCTAAAAAGCGATCGCTCACTCTTGCACAATTTCCACCAAGTCTTCAATCATTACATCAAAAGTGCGAGCCAATTTGTGTATAGAAATAAAGTCAATGGTTGACACTCCCGGACAGCGGGCGTAGTGTCTGACGGTGCTGTAAATTACTCCCGATCGTTCTGAAACTTCTTTCAGCGTCCAGCCTTTCTCGCTAGCTAGTTCTCGGACTTTTAACCTGACTAAACCCATACTTGACAAATGATGGTGTACCATCATCGGATAGTTTTATCCCAAAAAGCGATCGACTACTCTTTGACGACCTCAACCAAGTCTTCCACCATCACGTCAAAAGTACGTGCCAACTTGAGCAGACAAGTAAAATCAACCATTGCCATTCCTGGAGAACGTGAATAGGTGCTGAGGGTGCTGTAGTTGACTCCCGATCGGTCAGAAACCTCTTTGATCGTCCAGCCTTTCTCACCAGCAAATTCTTTAACCCGCAATCTAATTAAACCCATTGACAGACCACTAGATTTAGTTTGGGATAATTTTATCGTAAAAAGCGATCGGCTAATCTTGGACAATCTCATACAAATCTTCGACCATCACGTCAAAAGTCCTCGCCAACTTGTCCAAGGCTGTCACGTCAATTGTTGCTAATCCGGGCGATCGGGCATAGGTTCTGAGCGTACTGTAGACTACCCCCGATCGCTCTGAAACCTCTTTGATCGTCCAGCCTTTCTCAGCAGCAAACTCTCGAACCCGTAATCTAATTAAGCCCATAAGCTCTTGACAGATGATTGATATAGGTCATACAATTATAATGTAAAAAGCGATCGCCCCTAGGCCTGGAAAACTCAAGGACGATCGCCTATCCAAATTCAATCCCTTTACAAAAGTTTGCACTCTTTACAAAGGATTTGCTTAACATCATGTTAACAAAATTTTCGCGAAAATCAACCCCCAGACACAGATTGAGCCGGTTTGTGACGAAAGAGGCGATCGCGCGGCTGCTCAAAATCAAGGTAGAACAAATATATCGCTTCGAGTGCTGGGCGCATATCCTGTACGTGCACGCTAAAGGGATGAGTCGGTTTGTGAGTTATGCCGACTTTCCGCCTGTTTTGGGAGTGGAATCGCCCTCTGGTTTAGATTTTGGTTATTGGAAGCGGCGGATAGCGAGTCAGAAACAGAGACACGCGCCGGATTTTTGGGTGGATTTCTATGCGGATAGATTTCATAAAGCTGTTTCTGTTTCTGAATTGTTCGAGTGGGGAAATTTGGTGGGGGTGATTAAATTGATGTTAAGTCGAATAGCCCTGGAGTCGCTGCGAAAAGTTTACGCCCAAGAGAAATCTCTGCTGGAACATTTCTAAATGCTGTGTTTTTTTATAACTGGACTTACGAACTCGTGACCTAAAAAGTAGTGCTACAAGATTGTACCCCATATCCGTAGGGAAACGGCAATGCCGTGTCCGGTGCCGGGAGCTACGACTTTTAAGAATTGGCATAAGTTCAGGGCAAGAAACCAAAGTGATGATACCATGCAGCATCATTCCAGTCTAAGAGTCAATAATATCTTCCTCTCCTATTCCCACACTCGGCAAACTGCTGACAATTTGCACAGTTTCCAAACTGACTGCGATGACTTGGCCAATTAACCGGACAATGTATTGTTCGTCATCCAAGCGATTCGGGTCATTAACAATTCCACTCCGTTTATCAGTTTTGAATTGATACTGGTCTATTACCCAATCTAACGCAGAACGGTTCCCCAGACGGTACTCAAATGCTGAAGAGGGAATGCCGCTTAAGGTGAGAAAATCGTTGTAAATCAGTTGAGTTTTATCTTTACTCAATCTCATCTTTTCTACCCGCCAATTTAACGGCACGTCAGTATTTTCTATCCACTTAAGCGGATATTCGGGTTGCTGTTCGTAATTGACGTGAATTTCTGCTAAACGTTTGCCCGCATTAGCGAAAGAATGAAAATCGGGAGTGTAGGGAATATGGGGCAATTCCCGTTTCAAATTGGCCGCGTAGCGAGTGCAATAGGTGGGATGGTGCAAAACAGCATAGACGTAATAGAAAATATCCCATTTGGTAATCCTGTCGTCTTCGTAGTGGCTGCGGAATTCTGTTAGCGCCCAGTCTGTGATATTTTCGCGGCGGTTTGTGCCGTCTTCATCGTAGATGTAGAATGGGAAACATTGTCCGGGACGCCCCCCTACTCCCACATCAGACATACAATCAGTCATCTGTACTAGAAAGGGAATTTGGGAGTGATTTGTCACGGCAATTACTCGATTCTCTTTCTCAGTATCTGGTACAGGAAATATATAGGGAAATTGACCGCGACGATGAGTTAAAACTTCATCAAAATACAAAAATTGCAAACTGAAAGGGCGATAAAGTGCAAGCCGGATTTTTTCAGGATTAAAATCGGTTTTGACATTGGCTGCAAGGCATTCTTTTAGACGGCTACTCCACTTGATTTGAGTATCCTCATATTCCACAAAGTTATCAATAGTATCCCCCGGTTTTCTTAGATGATGCCAGCGATAAACTTGGTGATTATAATTGTCTATAAATAATCTAATATTTTCCACTAAATCATCTTTTGTAAAATTATATGCCCAGGTATCGCGATTGGTTTGGACTCCATTACTATATAACGTAAAAATGACTCTTTCATCCATTTTCTTAGAAGCTTTAGCTTCTTTACCACCAATCGGTATCAACGTCTCAAAATCATCCTGCAACCCTTCAGTTAGCCAATTATTTTTTTTATCGGGGGTGATTTCTTGCCATTCTAGCTTTTCAATTGTTCCTGCTTTTTCCAGCAACTCAAACTTTTCTTTCCTAGTTGCTTTCCAATCCACCTCATTATAAAAGATTTTACAGCCTTCAGTTTGTTTCCTTTTGACAAAAAATGTTACAGATATACCCACCATTGCTCCCAAACCAAATATGGTATGTTTTTCTCCGATGGCTATGCCTTCACGCATTGAGTCTTTTCTGACATTACCTTTTAAGTCTAAAACATAAATGCTATTAAAATCTTTCGCTAAATTTTTTCTCATTCCATCAAAAGCAATATCATTGACAAAGCTGTTATTAGTTACAAGAGCTAAAATCCCCTCATCACCAATTCTATCCGATGCCCAGCGAATCGCTTTCACATAAGGATCTGACAGTGCATTTTTATTAGTTGCTTTCGAGTCTTTAGAATAAGTTTCGGCAACGCGGCGGTCTATTTCTTCATACTTGCGATTTTTATTGTTATCATTTTCACTAATTTGAAAAGCATTGTAAGGTGGATTGCCAACAACAACAAAAATCGGCGAACTTCTCTGCCTCTCTACCCTAGCTGTATTTGCCGCCGTAAACAAAGAAAGTTGCTGTACTTTTTGGTCAGAAAAAGTATCAACTAAACAAATACCTTCAAATGGTTGATAAGTCCCCGTTGCCTCAAAATACTCATGTTCGATATTCATCGAAGCAATGTAATAAGGCAGTAACATCAATTCATTGCAGTGCAATTCGTCAGCATATTTCTGCGGTAGTGCCGTTTTCCGAATCTCCCGCATTACCCGCATCATAAAATTCCCCGTCCCCACAAAAGGATCTAGGATATGCACTCCTTTATCGCTTAAGGATTTGCCAAACTCTTTTTGCAAGATATCCTCAACACTTTTGACCATGAAATTCACAATCGGTTGAGGAGTGTAAACGATGCCGTGAGTGTCCGCAACCTTGATGGCAAATCCTTGGAAAAACTTCTCGTAAATGGTGTTTAGAAAGTGCTGTTTTTCGCTAAATTCATCAATTGTAGCGGCGGTTTCTTCTAAGGCACGGTAAAAATAGTCAACTTCTCCGAGGAAATGGTCGCGGCTGAAAGATTTAGAAGTTAAAGCATTAATAACTTTTTCGATTTCAACAGCGATGATATTGCGGTTGGTAAAATCTTGGTTGTCAAAAATGCGGCGAAAAATGCGTTCCGTGAGGATGTGCTGAATTAGCATTTCCTCGACAGCAGCTTCGGAGAGATTGGGGTTAATTGATTGGCGGCAGACGGCGGTAAAGTCATTAAATGCTTCAATAAATCTTTTGTTAGTTTTGCGTTGTCCGTCAATCAAACTAATCATTTTTCCGGCTAAATCTTTGACTCTGCTGCCAAATTCAGCGGCGGCGACTTCCCACTGGGCGATAGCGGGAGTTCGGTATTCAAAAAATAGCTTCAGCGTATCGACTAGGGATTGCGGTTTTGTGATATCTTCATCACAGAGTTGCTTGCCGCCTTGCCAAATAATTGCCCGTTCCGGTGCTTGAAAAATAATGTTATCTTTGGGATAGCCAACAGCAAATTTTTGTTTAACTTCGCGTTCCAGCTTGTCATGGGTGTCTTTTGCTTCCCAGATACCGTGTCTGAGACTGTCGGCGCGCACTAATTCCCCATCAACTCTGATCCGCTTATTGTTGCCGATTTTCATCTCTTTTTCCGGCACCAGCGTCCACCCAAATTGCTGACAGCAAGACTTTAGCAAATCGGCAAAAGCATCCTTTACTGCTAATTCGTGAGATATCCCCAATTTCGCAAATTGTCCCAGGGCATTGTAATATGCTTTAACAGGTTGGTGGGTTGGCTTGAGGTTGAGATTTGGCATGGGGGATGGGCGATCGCAAATTGCTGATTTAATTTTAAGCGATATTGTAACTTTTTTACCGTCAAACAAAACAAAATAAAAGTACACGCGGGGTAGCTATCCCGTAGGGAATTGCCCGCACCTATCGCCCCCAACAATTCCCACGGCATCAGCGATAATAGTATTAGCGAACTATTTAAAATCGAGGAAACACCTATGCGAGCGACTGCCGCCCTACAGGATAATCTTACCATAGAAGAGTTCATCACCGAGCCACCCGACAACATGGAATTGGTAGACGGCCAACTTGTGGAGAAAAATGGCATGACACTAAAGACGGGTAAAATTCAGTTAAGCCTGGGGGATGCTTGGAAAAATTACAAAGATTCAAGCGGCCAAGGGGGAGAGGCTTATGTCGAGGTTCCTTGCCGTACCAACCGACAAATTCGCCGTCCCGATGTCGCCTATCTCACACCCGAATTAGTTGCACAATTTGGCAATCTTGCCACTTTACCCCAAAGTTTCCCTTTAATTGCCGAAATAGTTTCACCCACCGATATCGCTGAAGATGTCTTTCTCAAAGCACAGGAATATTTAGAATCTAGCTGTCAGGAAGTTTGGCTAGTTTTTCCCGAAAGTCGTTTAATATTCGTGATGACTCAAAATCAAATATTGACATTTCGAGCCGGCGATACCGCCAGCACCCAACAAATCCTGATCGGTTTTAGCATCGATGTCGATGGATTGCTAGGTTAAACTAAATTATGAAATCCGAAACTCAGTAGGTTGGGTTGAGTTTACGAAACCCAACAATTTCTGGGATTTGTTGGGCGGAGCATTTAGCGGAGGGTTCGCTGTCGCGGTTCCTGAGCGGAGTCGAAGGGCTACGCAACCTACTACTACAATATTCTTAGGTTGATGACCAAGAAATGGAGTCAAACAAAATGACAACTATCCAATCAATAACAACTGCAATAACATCTCTTTATGAACGGGATTTTTATCTTTGGTTACAGACAACAATCAACTTATTGAAAGAGGGAAAGTTTTCTGAAATAGATTTAGAGAACTTACTAGAGGAACTGGAAAGTATGGGAAAAAGCGATAAGAATGCTTTAAAAAGTAATTTAAGGGTACTTTTAATGCACTTACTTAAGTATAAATATCAGCCAGAAAAACGAACAAATAGTTGGGTGTACACCATTCGTGAACATCGTCAACGCATCCGAGATACCTTCAAAACCAGTCCAAGTTTATATCGTTTTTTTGAAGAAATTTTTAATGAATCTTATCAAGATGCTAGGGAATTAGCCGCAGATGAAACAGGTTTATCTATTCAGATATTTCCCCCAGAGTCTCCATTTACTGAAGAAGAAGTTCTTAATCCTGATTTTTTACCGCCTGACAGCGAGCAGCCTGAAAATCCTGAAAATATTGAATAATTGAATCAGATATCCTTTCCACTGGTTCTGAAATCAAATTGCTACAATATATTTAATACTCCCCCAGTCCGCCTTTGCGGACTTCGTTTGTAGAGCATCGGAATTCTATTCGGTGGTATTGAATTAATATCCCACCATTATCGGAGCAAACCGCCATGTCAGACGACTTTTCCTTAGACGAGCTTTTAAATAGAAGTTATTACGCCTTCAAAGACGCAGAAGACCAAGTGGGACAGTGCAATGTTTTAGTCATCGGCAAAACTGGCGTCGGCAAAAGTACCCTAATAAATTCCGTTTTTCGCCAACGCTTAGCAGAAACCGGAGTCGGCCGCCCCATAACTCAAGGCATTCGCCAATATACAAAACCGAATTGCCCCATTACAGTCTACGATACTCCCGGACTCGAACTTAACGCCGAACAAATTAAAGTTATTCAATTAAACGTTGCTAAACTGATTGAAGACCAAAGACTCCTGCACCCAAAAGAACACATTCACGTCATCTGGTACTGCATCAATCACAGCGCCAATAGAATAGAATCTGTGGAGGAAAGCTGGCTAAAAGAAATGGAAGTCAAAGATGTACCAGTTCTTTTAGTGCTGACTCAGACCACATCTAAAAAGCCGAGCGAGTTTTTCAAGCAACTGGAACACATGAATTTGCCAGTCAGTCAAATCATCCCCGTCATGGCTGAACCGGAAGAAATTGATGAGGATTATACAGTAAAATCTCACGGTTTAGATAAGTTGGTAGATGCAACTTTTCAACTGCTGCCGGAAGTAGCTAAAAAAGCTTTTGTTAAAGAACAAATTGCAAATATTGCGCTCAAATCCGATATGGCATTTAAGTATCTAAGTGCTTATGTTGCAGGTTCTGCAATTGTCGGTGCGACTCCTGTACCCTTTGCTGATGCGCCGATTTTGATGACGATGCAAACGGCCATGATTGCTAATATTACTGTGATTTTTGGAATGCCCTTTGATAAGGGGTTTATTTCGGCGATGCTGTCTGCTATTAGCGGCGCTGGTGGGGTGACTGCTGTTGGCAGAAGTATTGTTACTAATTTGATTAAAATGATTCCTGGTGCGGGTACAGTTGTCGGCGGTGCTATCTCTGGTGCAACGGCGGCAACTCTCACGCTTGCCCTCGGTTTGGCTTACATTGAAGTGCTTAAAGCTTATATGAAAGCTCAAGTTAATGGGGAACAACTTTCTTTGCAGCAGTTGACAAAGATGTTTGTGGATTTGTATAAGGATTATGCTAGTTCTGGGCGTAAAACTTTGAAGGATGACAAACCGAATCAACCTAAACCACCCAATCAAATTAATATTGAGTAAATTGGGCATGGGGCATGGGGCATGGGGCATAGGGCATAGGGCATGGGTTATTTTGTTACTCCAACTGAGATATTGCACCATTCTCAATAAGCCTTTTATGAACAGGCTTTCCTGCCTGTTCCACAAAGATATTGATTTTCTTGTGGAACAGGCCGGAAAGCCTGTTGCTGAAAATGGTGCAATATCTCAGTTCCAATTACCAATTACCAATTACCAATTACCAATTACCAATTACCAATTACCAATTACCAATTACCAATTACCAAAGATTGCTATAATTTAGTGAATTCTGCAAAAGGGAGTAAATGGCTATGGTAATGACAGCCGTTTTATCAGACAATGTTTCTCTAGAAGACTTTATAGCCAGTCCCACCGACGATATGGAATGGGTGGACGGGCAAATCGCGGAGAAAAATGGCATGACAGTAAAACACAGTCGAATCCAATCTAGACTAGATCGTGCTTGGGGAAATTACAAAGATTCTAGCGGACAATGCGGCGAAGTCTATACAGAAGTTCCTTGTCGTACTGACAGGCGAGTGCGCCGCCCTGATGTAGCTTATCTGACTGCTGAACTTGTTGCTGAATATGGCGATGTTCCTACTTTGCCTCAAAGCCCGCTGTTAATTGCTGAAATAGTTTCTCCTACTGATATTGCGGAAGAGATTTTTCTTAAAGCACAAGAGTATTTAGATTCGGGTTGTCTGGAAGTTTGGATAGTTTTTCCAGAAAGTCGCTGGATATTGATAATGACTCAAACTCAAAAGTTAACTTTTAACCTGGGTTCTACCGTCAGCACTCAGCTAGTGCTGCCGGGTTTTAGTCTTGCGGTTGATGAGTTGTTGGCTTGAAGGCAAAAAATTAATTAGGTATAAGTGCTTTGTGGCACAGTTCCGCCGTGAGGTTTGTAATAATTTGTGAAAAAGTCATTGACAAAATGCCACTCACTCGCCCGGCCAATTAATAAAAAAAATTATCAATAAAAAATGCAGTTGTAAAATTGCACAAAAGCACCAACAGCGGTAAAATACTGATTGCTTTGTTTCCAAATCTAGCGTAAATTCCAATTGGGGAATTAAAACCAATAATTGATATATGTCTAAGACTTACACTGTTGAATTGATCCACCAAGGCTCTACCTATACCGTAGAAGTACCCGAAGATAAACAAATTCTCCGCGCCGCCAACGCCGCTGGCATTGAGTTGCCGAGTTCTTGCAATGCGGGGGTTTGTACTACTTGCGCTGCTAAAATTATTGAGGGTCAAGTTGATCAAGTTGATGGCATGGGCGTTAGTCCCGAACTTCAGGCAGAAGGTTATGTGTTGCTGTGTGTTGCTTATCCCCGATCGAACTTGAAGATAGAAACAGAAAAAGAAGACATTGTTTACGATCGCCAATTCGGTAAATCCTAGCACTAAGCTAAAATTGACCTAAGTACCGTTAGCGGTAAAACCACTATGGATCGCCCTATGACCACCCATTTCATTTCCGCAGAAGTTGACCTCCACGATACCGCCGAGCAACTGCACTCGGCTATTGAAATTGAACTGCAAAAGCACGGCGAACCCCTACGGTGGGCAGTCACAGACGTGGATGTCGATCGGCAAAAGGCTGTGGTAGAAGGCTACGTGCTCGTGGAAGCATCCCCCGCAACATCGTGAACCCCCGCCCTTTGACAGTGGTTTTGATAGTCCCCACAGGCGTTGGAGCCTCGATCGGGGGGTTTGCAGGAGATGCGCTGCCCGTGGCTAGGGCGATCGCCCAAATTTCAGACACCCTGATCACTCACCCCAACGTCCTCAACGGCGCTCAACTTTATTGGCCGATACCTAACGCTCTCTACGTTGAAGGTTACGCTCTTGACAAATTTGCTGCGGGATGCTGGGGACTGCAACCGGTACATCAAAATCGCATCGGCTTAATCCTCGATGCCGGCATTGAACCAGACTTGCAGTTGCGCCACTTGCAAGCGGCTGATGCAGCGAGAGCTACATTGGGTTTGAATATAACCGATTGGGTTTTAACCGATCGCCCCCTGCAAGTAGAATTGCGTATTTCCGAATCCGGGGCATCCTGGGGGACGATCGGCAATCCAGACAGTTTATTGCGCGCGGCAGAAAAATTAATCACACAAGCAAGAGTAGAGGCGATCGCAGTTGTAGCCAGATTTCCCGACGATGAAGGCAGCCTCGCCCTCGAAAACTACCGCCGTGGCAAAGGAGTTGACCCCCTCGCCGGCGCGGAAGCTGTGATCAGCCACCTCATCGTCAGGACGTTTAAAATCCCCTGCGCCCACGCCCCTGCGCTTTCCCCACTTCCCCTCGATCCGCACCTGTCCCCGCGATCGGCTGCTGAGGAAATCGGCTATACTTTCCTACCTTGCGTGCTTGCCGGACTCAGCAAAGCTCCTCAATTGGTAGCGCCAGAAAGCCAGCAGCACAATCAATTATCAATTACCGCCGATCGAGTCGATGCGGTAGTGATACCCGCCACAGCCTGCGGCGGCAGTGCTATTCTGAGTTTGAGTGCGCGATCGTCCGTACAAATCATCGCTGTCGGCGACAACAAAACCCAGATGCAGGCGACTCCAGAAAAACTCGGAATCAAAGCTTTGCAGGTAAACTCATATTTAGAGGCGATCGGAGTTTTGGTCGCTTTGCGATCGGGCATCAGTCCAGCTTCCTTGGGCGCAGACATCTCCCCCCTGCGTTGTTTGTCTGACTCAACTAAACAAATCTCAAATCTCAAACCTCAAATCTAAAAGTGATTAAGTGGCAGAAAAACTTCCCGGAAATCCTGAAATTGAACCCTTGACGCGCACCCAAATTTTAGTAGCAATGGGCGTGACAGCAATTATGTTGCTGGCGGTAGCTAAATTGTGGTTACTATTTGGATCGGTATCGCTTTTGCCAGTCAAATTGATAGGAATGGACTTGCTCAAAGGATGTGCGCTCGGACTGGCAATTACAGGCGGCAGTGCGATCGTTTATCAACTCTGGCCCGGTTATCGCCGCAGTGCGGATGTTTACTTGGAAGTAGTGCTCAAACCTTTGTTTTGGCCGGATTTAATTTGGCTGGGACTCCTGCCGGGACTTAGCGAAGAATTGCTATTTCGAGGCGTGATGCTGTCTGCTTTGGGATTGAATGTTACCGGTTTAGTTTTATCGAGTTTTTGTTTCGGTATTCTGCACTTGGGAACCCTGGATCAGTGGCCTTATGCTGTTTGGGCAACGGCTGTCGGATTGCTGTTGGGTTACAGTGTTTTAGCTACTGGGAATTTGTTAGTGCCAATTACGGCTCATATCTGCACAAATTTGATTTCTAGCTGTGTTTGGAAGTGGGAACACAATCTCGTGAAGCGTTAGCTCGATCGCACTACAATATCGAGGTTGGGGCGGGTTTAATGAATCTCTCACTCGATTGGAGAGATGGGTGAACCCGCCCCTACGGGAATTATGTCTATTTAACGTGATACCGAGTCATTCTATTTTAGATTTTAGATTTTGGATTTTGGATTGACTTGCGCGAGATAAATTCGGGGGCTTGAGGATTTTAGATTTTGGATTGATTCCACGGATAAATCACGTGGCGGGTACCATGAAAAAATTCTCGGTCAATAAACGTAAATTTTGTAGGGGCGGGTTCACCCGTATCTCTGCTTAATAACCAAGGTATTTTTAAACCCGCCCCCACCCAGCGACAGGATTTTATGAGGGTCACACTTACCGGAAACGAGAGTTGAAAACCTTGTTAAGGCAGTTTGTAACTGCTCGATCGCACAATCAACTCACCTTGACTGGGGTTACGGCTGAAAATAAAAGCTCCTTCTTGAGTTTCACCGCTTGACAAAAAATCTATTTGTTGGTCGCCGGATTCTACAACTTCACCGTTGACGCGGAGTTCGGCCATAATTTGCACTGATTCTGCCGTTTCGCCGCCCGTATTAGTTACTGTAAACGGCACGTAAAATTGCCCTTGATTTTCGCGAATAGGCGTGTTCCGAGTGACAGAAATAACCGGAGGTTCCTGCTTTTTAGTCACCCAGTTGTAGAGTACGAGTCCGGTGAGGGCAAAGAGGATCAAGCCGGCGATCGCAAATGTCACCCATTCAGCAAAAGTTCTTTTTTGTTGCTGTTCGTTATTACTTTCACTCATACCGCCAACCTCCCCGCGGCGCCGCCAACAGCCGCCGGCAATCCCAATACTAACGTATAGTTCAACCACAGCGACCACGGGTCGTCAAAAGTGAGTTTGTGGAAGAAAAACATCATAAATGCAGAAGCCGCCAGGGACACTAAATAGGCCATGACAGTTTCGCTGAGAGGACGCTGAAAAATCCCTTGCTGCTGCTGCCTTTTTGCTTGATAAGTAAAGCCTGCTACAAATACTATACCGTAAGAAATTAGCAGGGAAGCGGCGATAATTGCTAATTGCCTAGGTGGCGAAATACCTGCCGCTAGCATGGGAATTTCGTCAGTTGGGGCGATGTTGAAAGCAATGATCATCGCGCCGATTAAAGTAGCGCCGATATCTGCTACAGTTGCATTAATGGTAGGTTCCTGTTCACTGTCTGAACTTTGATAGCGATCGCCGCTCAAGAAACCGTTGGCCAGGGCTACTCCCAAGGCAAACGGCAGGCCTTCAAAGATGATTTTCCCCAAAGTTTCTTGCAGCGGAGTCTCCGGGGTAATTTCCCTGAGCAAAAACAGGACAAAAGCCGCGCAGACAATGCCAAGGGCGATCGCTTCTACGGTATCGATTGCAGCATCTAGCCAGCGGATCTCTTGAGTTTTGCGAAAACCTTCCGTGCGAGTCAACAAGAAAACGACGAGAAAAGTAGTTGCGATCGCGATCGACATTTCCGCTGGTGTAGTATAGGAACCGATCCACCAAACCTCCATCGTATAAAGCAGCGGAATTCCGAACAAAAAGCCACCAGATGCACCTCGAATGATGTCGTTTAGTTCCTTTGACCACTGATTTTTAAGTCTTTTTGATTTTTTCATGTTTCGTGAAAACGCACGTCAAAAATTGGGCAAGTAAATATTTTTTTAAACTGGCTCAAATAGAATACCATATTTGTTGTATTCTTTCTCTAACTTGCGTCCAGTCGCTAGCGGTTAAAATTCCCAATCGACGATTGACCAAACGCTTTTCTATTGTGTTCACCTTATGGAGTCGAACCACTGACGAACGCAAAAAACCTGCCTGCTCCCATTCTACAATCTCAATATCAAAAACAGTCTTAGTTGTTTGACTTGTCACTCGTGCAACAACAATATCTTCATCTCCTGCATCCAAAAGTACCAGCACAGGACGGAGTTTTGATGTTGTTACATCGGCAAACGGTAGTGCCAGTAAGAGAACTTCTCCTGATTGATAATTGGGCATATTTCAAATATTGTCGTAGATAGCATCTTCCTCGCTGTAACCAGCCAATAATTGCTCAGCAGCAAGGATCTGCCAAGCAGCGTTTTCCTCTTCTGTGTCAGTTGGTTCTTGCACCAGAACAATAACTCGGACTTCTTGGTTAGCTGCCAAGTATTTTAAGAGAGTATCGGGAAATTCTATTTTCCCTTCATCTGTGACTTTTGCTGGAAACTCGTAGGCTTTCATGGTAGGTTTTAATCTGTATTGAACTTAATTTTATTAAGACAGTTATAGTGCGAGTTTAATCTCAGAATAATCTCCCAAAGCTTCGTTGATTACAATCAGTTTTCCTTGACTATCTGCCCCTAATTGTTGATTTGCATTGAGTAATTCAATTCCATAAATAGTACCGTCTGGGGCAATATCCACATTCATTTGCTCCCTAACCTGGATAGTTTTTACCTGTGCGGTTTTTTCTTGCAGGTATATATAAGCTAGGTTGTATCTCGGATCGTAACTCAGTTTCACGGGAACCTCCTGCTCAAAAGAATTTGACAATTACAGTGATAATCATCTAGTCTTCGCCTTCTGACGCTGCGATCGCCTCCACTTTCTTAATAGCATAAACTTTTCCCTGCCACTCAGCATTGAAGGAAAAGTTGCGCCTAAATCCGGTTCTGCCAAATTGAGCCGGAAAAGTTGTGCCACTTTCAACAGTAGCAATTACTTCTGCCTCAGTTGCACCTCGCTCAATCAATCGTGCTTGAGCATGGGGATGTAATCTAACGCTCACGTTGCTATTACCTCCTTTTTGCCTCTTTATTTTTGCACTAACTTAATTCACCACACTCGTGCGATCATCGCATAAGCATCAAAATAAAGGCATGAGTGTCCAACAACAACCTCATTCCATGTACTCCTTAAACTCTTCTAGCGGTTCGTCAAAATCATCGGACATCCAAACCATTCCTTTGGCACTTCCTGCTTGCCGATTGGGTTTAGCTTGTTTGGGAATTCCTACCAATTTTACAACAGGCTGGTTATCTTGAGTAATCGCCACTTCTTCGCCTCTCATTGCCGCTTCGATTAATTCCAGAAGCTTTTCTTTTGCCTCAACAATGTCTACTTGATACATAATTCGTGCCTCCTTACTATCAATTTATAACATCACAATTCTAACTCAATTCAACAAATCCTCTTCCTCCAAATCAACAGACTGTAATTCCATATCAGCCGACTGCAACTGAGCCGGTGTAGCCGGAATCGCCGCAATTATTGCATCGATTACCTTCGCCACCGGAATAATCTCCATCCCTAACTCTGGTACGGGTTGATTCTTAGGAATAATCGCCCTTTTGAAACCCAATTTCGCCGCCTCCCTCAGCCGCAACTCTAATTGCGAAACCGGCCGCACCTGTCCTCCCAAACCAACTTCTCCAAGCAAAACTGTGCGCGCATCAACAACCCGATCGCGAAAACTGGCCACAACGGCGATCGCAACTGCCAAATCCGCCGCCGGTTCGTCCACCTTCAACCCGCCCACCGACGCCAAAATTACATCTAATTTAGATAAAGGAATCCCCACCCTTTTCTCCAAAACAGCTAAAATTTGCTGCAATCTACCATTGTCCACACCAGTAGTAGTACGGCGCGGCGAACCGAAACTTGCAGGGCTGACTAGCGCCTGAATTTCTACTAAAATAGGTCGAGTTCCTTCGCAAGTAACAGTCGTCGAAGTACCGGGCGAAAATTCATCTCTATTCCCTAAAAATAACTCCGACGGATTATCTACTTCTCGCAAACCGTTGGCTACCATTTCAAAAACACCAATTTCGTGAGTAGCGCCAAAACGGTTTTTCATCGATCGCAAAAGTCGATGAGAAGCAAAGCGATCGCCCTCAAAATACAGTACAGTATCTACCAAATGTTCCAAAACCCTCGGCCCCGCCAAAGCTCCATCTTTCGTAACGTGACCGACAATAAATAAAGTAATATTTTCCCTTTTCGCAACCTGCATCAAAGCAGACGTACATTCCCGCACCTGAGCCACCGAACCCGGAGCCGATGTTAAACTAGCAAAATAAATAGTTTGGATGCTGTCAATCACCGCCACATTCGGTTTCAGCGCTTCTAACTCCCGCAAAACAACTTCTAAATCCGTCTCTGGAAGCAAATAGAAATTCTCCGCTGAATTGTCCTCCGAATCCTTTTTAGCTTCCCCGTTACTGCCAGATTTATGCCCGCCGTTGCTTGACAATTCAACCGGATTAGCCACGCCCAAACGCTGCGATCGCAACTTCACCTGCTGGCCGGACTCCTCCGCACTGACATACAGTATCCGATCCTTGCGGGCCAACATATTCGCCACCTGCAACAGCAGCGTCGATTTCCCGATTCCCGGTTCCCCCCCAATCAACACCAGCGATCCCGGCACAATCCCGCCTCCCAAAACTCGATCGAGTTCCCCGTAACCAGAAGGCCAGCGAGACTGAGTTTGGTCAGCAATCTGCGATAATCTGAAAGATACCCTTGGTTGACCCTTCGACTTATCAGGGGGCGAACCGCCCACTGTCTTAGTTGTCACCCCAGTTAAACCAGCCCGCGGCACACCAGCAGTAGGTTGTTCTAACTGCTCGTCAAAAGAATCCCACTTCTGACAGCTAGGACATCTGCCAAAATATTGTGGTGAATCATACCCGCATTCCCGACAAATATATTGTATTCGAGGCTTAGGCATTGTTTACTATGATAAATAGTCACCCTAACATTTAGAAAAGTCTGATTTAAAGCAATTATCAAGCTTTCAGACCGATCGCCGCCCATGATTCAATTTGTGTCCTCTATGATAGGGTACAAAAAAATAACATTATCTGAAATGTAACTTAAGGAGTGCTCGGTAACTTGGAAAACCATAAAGAAAAAATTCTGGTAGTCGATGACGAAGCCAGTATCCGTCGCATTCTGGAGACTCGCCTTTCCATGATTGGCTACGATGTCGTCACCGCTGCTGACGGCGAAGAAGCTCTCGAAACATTTCGCAACACCGAACCCGACTTAGTGGTTTTGGACGTGATGATGCCGAAGCTAGACGGTTACGGCGTCTGTCAGGAGTTGCGAAAAGAGTCAGACGTGCCTATCATCATGCTAACTGCTTTGGGAGACGTAGCCGATCGCATCACCGGTTTAGAATTGGGCGCCGACGATTACGTCGTCAAACCCTTCTCTCCCAAAGAACTAGAAGCCCGTATCCGTTCGGTATTGCGCCGGGTAGACAAAAACGGCGCATCGGGAATTCCCAGTTCTGGAGTCATCCACGTCACCAACATTAGGATTGACACCAACAAGCGCCAAGTTTACAAAGGCGACGAGCGAATTCGCCTCACGGGCATGGAATTCAGCCTGTTAGAACTGCTTGTCAGCCGTTCTGGAGAGCCTTTTTCGCGATCGGAAATTTTGCAGGAAGTCTGGGGATACACGCCAGAACGCCACGTAGACACCCGCGTAGTGGACGTTCACATCTCGCGGCTGAGGGCAAAGTTGGAAGACGACCCCAGCAATCCCGAATTAATTCTCACCGCCCGCGGCACCGGCTATCTCTTCCAGCGAATTGTCGAAATTGGGGAAGTAGGATAAAGTCAGTTGGCAGTTGGCAGTTGGCATTACTTAAATTACCAACTACCAATTACCAATGACTAATGACTAATGACTAATGACTAATGACTAATGACTAATGACTAATGACTAAATCTGATCCCAATAAAGTTTTGCGGCAATTGCCCTTAGTTGCAGGAGGGTTAGCAGGTACGCTGCTAATGGTAAACCGATTGCTGACAGAGCAAATTACAGATTCTCAAGCTCGATCGGACGCTTTGGGAGTAATTATCAGCGCTCTGCTGATTTTAACAGGTTTGCTGTGGCAGCAGGTGCAAGCGCGATCGCCCGATTCGGTAAAACTTATCGGCGAAGAAGGTTTTGAATTTGCGCCGGATTTGCCGGATGCTGTGAAAATAGAATTAGCCTGGGCGTCGCGTTTGCTGTTGACAAATACCGCCACAAGGTCGATCGTAATTGTGTATCAAGGAAAAGTCCTATTGCGGCGCGGTATTTTAGGCATCAATCCCGAAGTCAAACCGGGGCCGATTTTGCAGCGAGTGCTCGACAAAAACAAACCAATTTATTTAGTAAATCTCAATATTTATCCCGGCAAAATTGAATTTGACTATTTGCCAGAAAATACCCAAGGAGTCATCTGTCAACCTATCGGCAGCCAAGGCGTTTTAATCTTAGGTGCTAACGCGCCCCGCAGCTATACAAAACAAGATGAAAACTGGGTAGAAGGCATTGCCGACAAACTAGAAAATACCATCAATCGATTTTAGATTTTAGATTTTAGATTTTAGATTGTGGATTTTAGATTTTAGATTGTGGATTTGAGACTTGAGATTGTGGATTTGAGATTTTAGATTTTAGATTTGAGATTGTCGATTGCACAATGCCAGCACTTTGACACTCCTCGACTATCAGGTACGAGGATTCTTCCTTCACCGGGATTCCGACGAATTTACTTGCAAGAAAGCATCTTGACCGTATGCCCTACGGCTGCAAGTCCTCTAATAAGAACTACTTGAGCTGCTGCAATATCCCTATCAGTTGTGTAGTTACAACTTGAGCAGGTGTGGGTGCGCTCTGACAATTCTTTTTTGCCCGTTTCTACACCACAACTAGGACAAATCTGACTTGTTTTATGAGTGCTTACTTTCTGGAAGTACACGCCATGCTTAAAACAGGTTTGCTCTAATATTGTGAAGAACTGACCCCAGCTTGCCTCTAAGCAATGTTTACCTAGTATTGCTCTAGACAATCCTACTAGGTTCAAGTCCTCAACAAATATCATCCCCACATCTTTACAGAGTTGGTGAGACAATTTCCAGTGCCAGTCTTGGCGACAGTTTGCAATGTCCTCGTGCAGTTGAGAAACTTTCTTCTGAGCCTTTTTCCAATTATTTGAGCCTAACTTTTTCCGACTGACGCGCTGTTGCAGCAATTTAAGCTTGCGTTCGGCCTCAACAAAAAACTTTTGGCGCTTGACTAAAAGACCGTTAGAAGTTGCTATGAAATTAGTTAAGCCAACATCAATCCCAATCCCCTCGCCGTGTGGCATAACCGACGGCACTGACACGTCCCATTGTAGGGTTAGCATTACATACCAACCGCTGGCTCTCTTGACGATTCTGGCTTGTTTGATAGTTGCCCCATCAGGAATAGGACGCGATTGGTGAAGTTTAACCAATCCAATCTTGGGTAATTTTACTTTTCCATTCTGAACCGGATCAACCCCCAATTGAGGGAAGACAAAAGACCGCATTGTTCCCGCTTTTTTAAAGCGAGGAAAACCGTGCTTTTGTTCCCACATACTGACAAACGCTTTTTCAAGCCGTCTCAATGTTTGTTGCAAAACGTGTACGGCAACGGCACCCAAAGCCGATATACTTGCCCTGGCTGCGGTTAAGTTCTTGCACTGACTAGCATAAGTTGGTCGTTTTGTTTCGGCCCCAATAATAAATTCAGAGCGGATAGAGCAAGCGTTAACCTGGCAACTACGAGAATGAAACCAATGCTTGCGCTCTGCCAGCGCGTAGTTATAAACGCGACGACACTGTTCCAGCCAATCTTCAAAAATGGCTGCTTGCGCTGGCGTTGGTCTTAATTTGTACTCGTAGGTTAAGTTAAACACTTGCTCTATCCTCCTACTCTGATTATACAGTCGTGAAGAAAGGCCGGAACGCTTATTCACAAGTTTTAACTAAAGTCGCCCTAAAAGGGCGAGGCTTGTACCCAGTTTCTTGGTCAAGGTGCGTTCCTCTTCGAGGGCTGCGCTAACAAGCGATTTGCCTCATTCTCGGTGTTGGCTATCGGCAATAAACAAGATTTATTACCGATAATATCTTTTGAAAAGAAGAAGAGGGAGCGCTGCCCCCAACGAAATTTCCAGGGTTTGAGGGTCTTTTTAACCACCAAGACGCGGGCTGCGTGTACAGGGCAGGGCGCACCTTAGTCCTCAACAAGTCTCTCCGGGTGCGCTAGGCGCACCTTACTAGCTCAAAACTCGCAACTCAAAACTCAAAACTACTAGCGAGCCCAGTCAGTACCGCGCCACAGCGTAAAAAACAAAACACTAGAAATCAGCGCGCCCAGCAGCCACTTAATCGCATTTTTAAATAACCCCAAGCGCTGACTTTGCTGAACCGCAGCACTTTGCGTCTGTAACCGTTCCTTAGCCGGAGTAATTCTCGAAAGAATTTGCTCTTTCAATTGCTGTGGGTTTTGCGTATCCGCTTGTACCCCCAAACGGGTAAGTTCCCCCGCCAAATTCCTTAAATCTTCAGGACTACCCTTATTCAGCCGTTCTTCCACCTGCTGCAACTGAGCTAATTGTTGGTTTGCTTGAGTAGTAATTTGCTGGTTGTTTTGATTGTTGACGTAGATAGTGCCAAAAATTCCCAAAGGTAGCATCAACAGAAAAACCAGACCTAGCAGCAGACAAACCCAAGACAAAACCTTCAAAAAAAGGTCTTCCAAACCTCGGCGTTCGTATCCTTCGCCAAAAAATATCAGCGCCATTGCCAGTAAAGGAACTGGCACCCGTTCCACTACAGCCCCAATCGTTTGCAATTCCCAGAGGCGATTGCCAAAATTGGCTGGTATAAGAACTGCAATCGTATCTAATACAGACAAAATTAATAGACCGTAGCCAATCCAACGCAGTCTGTAGATAGAAAAACCTTGTTCGCCTTGTAAGTCATTCATAAAATAATCAGAGTTGTTGTTAAGAAAAATCTCTCTTGACGCCGCCCAATAACGGATACAAGCCCCCGACCAAAGTCGTGGATAGTCAAACATTTTAGACTCTTGTTCAAGCTTCCAGATTCACCTGTGGATTAAATCTAAAAGCTAAAAGCTAAAAGCTAAAATCGACTGAATCGAGTCAAGGTTCGGGGAATCGCGGCTGCCACCACTCATACCAAGAAACCCAAGCATTCTCTAGAATTTTTTTGGCATCTTCTGGATTTGTTTTATCCAAAGGCACAGACATCTGAGTCCACAAACAGCGCCGGTCTTGAATATTTCCCCTACCCAACAACCAAAACAGAATACGGTTTGGCTGCCAATCTCGAGTATTTCGATTATATCTAAACTGTTGGGAAGTTACTGTAGCACTGCCATTAGGATTGATACACGAACTCAAATACAGTCGATTTTGCTGTTGCAAAATTCCGTGAAACCCTGCGCCTTGAGTGTTTGCCAATGCTAGTTTACCAGGAGACGACTTGAGAACAGTATGTCCCCTCATCATACCTTCCACATCCCCAATGGTGTCTACTGCATAGCGCATCTCTATTTCTAGAGCCATGCTATTTTTTTGATATTCATATTTCCTGGCAGCTTTGAATTCTGAATTTTCCTTGATTTCCAGAAGCGCGCTCTTGTTTAGTTTCCAATCGGCTAGAGGCACCGACTCGGGAAACTCAAACGGGGTTGCCACATTCTTGCCGTCCGATGGATAGAAAACCAACTTTCCGGCAACCAACAAAACCCCTCCCAAAGTAACAGCCAACAGGGAAAGCCTAAGTGGTTTCCAAGAGGTAATAGCCATTAGCAATTCTGTCCTTCCTGATTTGGGGGTTGGTTTTTCAAAATTGCAAACCAACAGAATAACCCGAAAATAAATACAGCAATCATCGAAAATATTACCGAACCATTTCCTTCGTGCCAGTATTTAAATGCTTCGGGTTGAGATAGCGATACCAGCACGGCCAGGAGACCAACTCGCGCGGCATTCACTACAAATGCAGTAATTATTGCCACGAATGGCAATACCATTTTCTGACCCGTAGTGGTAGGAAACATCAGTAAGAAAACCAGAGCTAGTCCTAACAATTGTAGCATCGCATTCACCCCGGAACAGCCGTGATTCACTTCCACGCTTCCCTTTTCCAGGATTAGAAAAACCCCTTTCCGCACTACTTCAAATCCTACATAGTGCAGGATGAAAGCTGAAAATTTAGCTGTTAATTTTGGAACATCAACAAATACTCCGATCAATCCGGGAGGAATAGCTGTATACGCAAGAATTAGAAGTTCCTGCCAATATTGTTTCAGTCCTTTTGTGCCGGAAGCCAGCAAGGCGAGACTGATTCCAGACAAAAAAGGCGTTGCTCGGATAAAAAAGTCGTATCCCGATATCGACGAACTTTTGAGCAATATTAAAGCAATTAACGCTGTCCCAAAAAAGCTGGCGAAAATTCCGCTTTCAAAATTTAAAGACTCGTGCCTTTCCCAAATTAGAAATGCTACGACTCCCCAAAACAGTAACATTGTACCGAACAGGTCAGTGTCGTTTGTTCGGGAAGTCAGAGTTAGGTGTATGGCAATCAAACCGGAGGCGATGCCTAACAGCCAGTATTTAGGTTCTTGGATGTGCTTGAGCGAGTTTATTTCGGTCATTGCTGCTTTTTGTTTTTCCTAAAAGCTTCTAAAATGCTTAAGCTTGTAACTCTATTAAAATTATCAGCTACAAACACTTAAATTTATGCGTTTGGGATGATTTTTCACTAAATCTTCACAAAGATTGACAAGAGCAAATATGTGTGATATCTACCTTCACCTAATTAAATCTGAAGTTAGGAGCAAAGACAAAAGAAAACAGGTTTTTTAACTCAGATCGATCGCACTCAACTAAAAATTTTCCTTTCTCTAACCCGGTTTCTGCGGCGAGAGTTTAAATGTAAAGCTTGAAGGCAAGACAGAAACCTTTGTTGGACGCACTCTTGAGCTGGAAAACCAGTTTTTTACTGGTTCTGGTTTTTTGTAGCCGGTGCGTCCAGGAGGAGATTAGTTAGAGTAGACTTTCCGGTAGTAAGTTTGATATTCCTCCGAAAGCAGGGGTTCCCACCACTCCCGATGGGCTAAGTACCATTCTACAGTCTGTCGCAAACCTTCTTCAACGGTTACTGAGGGAGTCCAACCTAACTCTGTTTTAATTTTGGTGGCATCAATAGCATAACGCCGATCGTGCCCGGCTCTGTCTTTGACAAATGCGATCAATTGTTCGCAAGGACGGGCGGGTAAATCAGAAGCTAATTCGTCCATTAGCTGACACAGCATTTTCACTAAATCGAGATTTTTTACCTCGTTGTTGCCGCCAACATTGTAGGTTTCCCCAGGCTGACCACGGTGAATAACGACATCTAAAGCGCGGCAGTGGTCGAGAACGTACAGCCAATCTCGCACGTTTTGACCGTCGCCGTATACTGGCAGCGGTTTGCCCAATAACATATTGATGCACATTAATGGAATGAGCTTTTCTGGGAAGTGATAGGGGCCGTAATTGTTGGAACAGTTGGTGATAATTGTCGGGACGCCGTAGGTGTGGAAATAGGCGCGGGCGAGGTGGTCGCTACCAGCTTTGGAGGCTGAGTAGGGACTGTTGGGCGAGTAGGCCGTTGTTTCTGTGAAGGCTGGGTCATCGGGGCTGAGACTGCCGTAAACTTCGTCGGTAGAAACGTGGAGGAAGCGCATTTGGGTTTTGAGAGATGCCTCATCAATGGCTTCAAAATGCTTGCGGAAGGCTTCTAAAAGTGTGAAGGTTCCGACAACGTTGGTTTGAACAAAGGCGGCAGGCCCGATAATTGACCTGTCAACGTGGGATTCTGCGGCAAAGTGGGCGACTGTGGTGATGTTTTCTTCTTTGAGCAAGGTATCGACTAAGGTACGATCGCAAATATCCCCCTGCACAAATCGAAAATTTTCGCCTCCTTCCAAAGTTGCCAGGGTTTTTCTGTTTCCGGCGTAGGTTAAAGCATCGAGTACCACTACTCGATCGCCCGGATAGCTGCTGCACCAGTGATGCACAAAATTCGAGCCGATAAATCCAGCCCCGCCCGTCACCAACAATCGGCGAGGAGCTCGGTCAATGCCTTGATTCGCGCTGTCTGTCATAAAAATAAGAGTTTTTCCAATAACTAAGCCTTTACAAAAGTAGCCTTAAAAGTAGTTTGTCACCAAGTGTTTGCCGCTCTGTAATTAAAATTTCTACTGTCTCACCTCAGATTTTCTAATTTGGGCGCGATCCAAGTATGGGTTCACAAAACTTGAACTTCCACCGATCTGTTCGCCCAAATGCTTACATAATAACCATTCCAGTTTTTTAAGCGGGCAATTTTAAATTTGAAGTGCGTGAGGCTATAGCTGACTTTTGCGATCGATCCGCGATATGGACGGCGCGCAGAGTTGATAGATTTGTAAAGAGCTGTTACCATTAATTTTTTAATTATCCTTTACAATCTCCCAAGCATCATGAAGAAGTTTCAAGTGTTAGCTGGCATTGCTTCCGTAGTCGCGATCGCAAGCAGCATCGCCATAGGTGACGCCGCATCTGCTTTCCCCTGTTCCTACAGCAAATCTAGCGCGTCTAAATCTGGTTCTGCGACAACCCTCCTAGGTTCCGGCGGCTCGGAGCGCATTAATCCGTGGAAATCCTACAAAACAGCAGCTATCGGTTTCCTCGGTTTGGCTGGAGTTTTGGGTGGCGGTGCTGCTTACATGAGCTACCGTGCCGGCAAGCGCGCTTCTGCTGCTTGCGCTGCGATGACCGATAATTTTGAAGTTTTTGAAGAGTCGGCTCCGATCGCAGATGCAGGTGTTTCTGGACACTTGGAAGTTCCGGCGTTGCTCGATTTGGCGGCGGCGGGTGCTGTAGCTGAGTCAGCAAATGCGGTTGCAGTCGTTCGCGAACACCCAGAAGCTCCAGGTGGCGAGCTGGATTTGCCGGTTTCGCCAGTTGCTGAGTTGAGTTCTGAAATTGCGATCGAACAAGTCCAAAGCGCGATCGTCAAATAGTTATCTCAAACCAACGTATTCGCTTAGCGCACCTCCAATCTTGCAAGATTGGAGGTTTTTTGAGTCTAAATTATCTACCCTACAATTTCTTGTCATGGCGATCGCGAAGCACTGCAAACAATAGACAGATGAATCGATCGCACCAGTATCATATTCCGGCTCAGCAAACGAGCGCTGAATTAATATCAATTAAAAAAACTCTTGCTACCATCGTAAGGATTCAGGTCTGAAATTCGGGAATGAGGTCAGGCATAGGAAAGTAGTCACAAGAATGGGCATTCATAGCCT